>JAFYDK010000002.1 GCA_017544805.1 Bacteroidales bacterium
AAGTTTCAGCATGTCAAGTACCGTGAAAATGGCACTGGCTGAATTATCGAAATTTTCGACAAAAAATTTTGATATTTCTTTGAAATTTTTTGTAATTTTGTCCGGCAGCATGATTTTTTTTTGACACTTAAATATACTGATGTTCAGTGTATTTACAAAATTTTTGCTGCCTTTTTTTATTGATTTTTAATCACTTAAATCACTTGCGAAAGTTTAAATATGAAATATAAATTCTTACTTGTTTTTATTGCAATCTTTGCAACGAACAATATAACAGCGCAACAAAAATACGAATATGTTGATCTCGGTCTCGAATCCAAAACTCTTTGGGCTGCTTGCAACGTCGGTGCTGAAAATCCTTGGGAACTTGGTAATTATTTTGCTTGGGGCGAAACTGCAACAAAACCGGATTATTCATGGCTAAATTACAAATATGCTGACGGCGCGTGCGACAAAATGACAAAGTATTGCACGTCTGCAAATCACGGTAGCAACAATTTTTTTGACAACAGAACCCAACTCGAAATTTCTGATGATGCAGCTGCCGTAAAATTGGGCGGCAACTGGCGGATGCCGACTGAAAATGAATTTAAGGAACTTCAAAACAGTTGTATATGGTTATGGACAGAAAACTACAAGCAAACGGGTGTGTCCGGCTATATTATCAAAAGTAAATGCAATGATAATACAATTTTTCTACCCGCCTGCGGTTTCCGTTCCAATGATTCTCTATTAAAAGAAGCATCAGGTTGGTATTGGACTTCAACATTATACGCTGATTATGCGAACGATGCAAGGGGATTCTATTTCCGCTCTGATACAACTTATATGCACGGTCATTACCGTTTTCAAGGTTTTACAATCCGTGCGGTATGCACAAAAAAATAATATCCAAGAGCAAACGTTCCTCTTCTGCAACAAATCAAAATTTTTTACGTTCTTTTGCAAAAAAAGATTCACCATGAAAAATAACAAAAAAATTCTAACATTAATTTTGCAGTGTTGTTGATGGGAGCTTCTTGCGACGACAAAGAAACTTCTGACGAAGTCAACAATCCGGAAAATCAAACGGAACAAAACAATTCTGATAATAACAGTTCTACAGAAAACGGCAAAGTTACCGAATGAAAAGACGGTTATATCACTTTTTACGGTCAGCCCGACAACAATGACAGTTATCCTTATCCTCTGCCTGAAATGGAAAAGGTTATTACAACGTTGCTGTAGGCGTTTACTTTTTTCTGTCCCTCAAAACCTTTTGGATTCTGACTTTTAGATAGTTCTGTTGCGGCGGCTTCTGCAAGCGAATTGAGAGCATTTTCAATTGTTGTCATGTTGTCGCGCAGGTTTTCCTTTTTCAAGCCTTTGAACTTTTTGGTTTCAACTGGCTACAATTTGTAGCCGTTTCATTTCCTTCTTTTTTGAGGCGGGTTTTGAGAACACTCCAATATTTTCTCGGATTACCGCTGTCGGTGAGTACAGCCACAACATCAACTACCGAGAAATACCATTTCTCCTCATTTTCGTCCCAAACGGTGCGAACTTTCTTTTCCTCAAAGAGTTTCAACGATTCTATGCTTGATATTTTTGCGTGGTTTTAGTGAATTATTTTCTCGTCAAAGATAATAAAAAGATATATAAAACCAAAACGCAGAGACACACAATTTGTGTGCCTCTGCAATAAAATCACCGTCAATGACGTTTATTTCATAGAGAACTTAATGGGGACGGTCAGTTGAACGTCAACAACTTGACTGCGTTGCATTCCGGACTTAAAATCAGGCAGCAGT
>JAFYDK010000065.1 GCA_017544805.1 Bacteroidales bacterium
ATTCAACTAAATAACAAACCAAAATAGATAGCAATATGAAAAAAATATTACTCACAATGCTTATGTTATTTGCCTGCACGTGCATTTTTGCACAACAGGTAAAAATCAGTAAATCAGATTGTTCGGTAACTGTCAACGGCAAAACATTCCCGCTTTCGGGTAAGGTAAAAATTGTGGAAAGTTTTCCCGACTTGAAAGTTCAAGTGGTGGAAAGTTTTCCCGATGTGGAGATAAAACTCACCGAAAGTTCGTGGCCCGGATGCTGCGAATGGAAGGTTGTGGAGTCGTTTCCCGATGTTAAAATTCAGTTTGTCAACTCGTTTCCCGACATCAAGGTTAAGTTCGTGACTTCGTTTCCGAAGGTTGTGAACGAGAAAAAGTAACCCAATTCCAAAACTTTCTGTGTTTTAGATAGTTAAGATCTTTTTCGTTGATATACGATTCGCGTTCAAAAGGTATATTGCGATATGCATCATAATGTCGCATACCTTTTATGCGGTTTATTATGTAAAATATCAAATACAATAGGTAAAAGAATATTACCAAAGTTTCTAATTGTTGACGCAGATGAATGCGCTCATGGTTTACAATTATCTCGTATGGCTGCGTTGAAAAATCATCTTTGCCATATTTTAATATAATAAATGGAAAAATGCTAATACCCGTATAATTTTTTAGCAACTTGGTAAACAATTTATTTGAGATAATAATCATAGCGTAAGAGGTTTAAGGTTGTTAAATATCAAAATTTGGGTCGGTTTCAAAGGTTAATGTTTCATTTGTAATCGGGTGAGTAAAAGTGATTTTCATGGCGTGAAGATACATCCGTTTAGCCTTTTCTCCGTAAAGTTCGTCGCCGATAATGGGGTGATTTAAACCTTGATTATAGGCGCAATGAACTCGCAACTGATGTGTGCGACCGGTTTGAGGATATAAATAGATATATGTTTTGCCTTTTTCCACTTTATCCACTTTAAAAAAGGTTTCGGCAGGTTTTCCGTGCTTAAAATCCACCTTTTGACGCGGACGGTCGGCGATGTCGGGCATTAAAGGAAGCGAAATTGTGCCTTCGCTACGTTTTACCTCGCCATCAAGCACGGCATAATAAACCTTTTTAACATCATGATTTTCAAACTGTTGTTGCAGTTTTTTGTAAATTTCAAGATTTTTGGCAATAACCATAATGCCCGAGGTGGCCATATCGAGGCGGTGAACTACTATCGCCTCCGAGCCAAAACGAGTTTTGGCAATTTCGGCTACCGAAATACGCTTATTTTTTCCGGGAACGCTCAACATTCCCGCAGGCTTGTTGATAACAACTAAAAAATTATCTTCAAATATAGTCTCAAAATCTTGATTTTGATTCTCCTCCAAAGGGTTAACATACACGGTTAATCCGCGCAGCATAAAATCAAGAATCGGCTTGCATTTTCCCTGACACGCAGGGTAAAAATTCAAGTGTTTACGTATCTCGCCAATCGGACTCCTACCCCACCAAAATTCTGCAATAAACAGCGGTTTATAATCTTGTAAATAAGCATATTGCAAAAGTTTTGGAGCACAACATTCGCCGCTGCCCGAAGGTGGAATTATATTGTTATATTCTTTGAAAATATGCAACAAATCCCGCTTTTCGCCTTTGGCGTTTAGCATTACAAAATTTGAGAAAAGATAGTTTTGCAATTCGACAGATTTTTGTTTGCGGAGTTCTTTGAGAGATTTAATTGTATCAGAAATTTTTGAAGATTCATCTAAAAATTTAAGGTTTTCGGCATCGTAACGCTGTTTTAATCTTCGCAATTCAGCATTTTGAAACTGACTTTCGGCAATAAGATTTTGCCTGTCCTCGTCCGAAAGGTCAGGATTCTTGCGACGACTTTCGCGATTGATTTTTGAAATCTTCATAAATTGCTTATACTCAGCAATTTCTTTCAAAATAGCCTGAGCATTTTTTAACGCCTCTGATTGTTGGCTGTTTGTTTGTGCAGTTTTTTCAAGGTCTTGAATCTGATTATTTATATCAGAAATCTCCTTTTCTTTGGTTTTGAAATATCCGTCGGGGTCGAGATAATCAAACACCGGCGGAACAAAAAAATCATGATTTTCTGAGCCTTGAATTTGTCCCGAAAACGCTGCAAGATAGCCGGTTGCACCGTTGGTATTTTCAGCAATTAAAAAACCAAACATCTTGCCGGAAGATATTTCTTCGTGCCATTCGGTTTTGGATTCAATGTAGTAAACAATTTCTTTTTGAACCTTTAAACATACTTCGTTTGGTTGGTAATAAAACGGATTATTCATTGCCAACGGCTTGAAATTCTGAATGTTTAAAGGGTGAAAAATCATTTGTCTTGTTCGCGGTGAATGAGTACAACGTTTACTTCGGGATAGTTTTTACGTATAAATTCTGCCATTCTTTCGGCACAATAAACGCTGCGGTGCTGTCCGCCTGTGCAGCCAAAATATACCGACAGATTGGCAAACATTCGTTTTATGTATTTCTCTATCGAAATTTTTACGATATTCTGCGTAAGTGATACAAATTCAGCCATTTCGGGTTCTTTTTTGAAGAAATCGATAACGGGCTGATCTTTACCAGTAAAGCATTTATACTCCTCGTATCGACCCGGATTGTGTATTGCGCGACAGTCGAAAATAAAACCTCCGCCATTGCCACTTGGGTCGTAAGGCAAACCTTTACGATATGAAAAACTGCCCACAGTTACCGTTAAAACGCATTTTTTCTTTTCAAACTGTTTTAAAAATTCCGATTCGGTAAGCGAGACAAGGCATTTTTCGAGATGTGGAATTTCTATTGGAAGTTTTTGATATTCAAGGAGATATTTTAAATTTTTCATTGCGGGCGCAATGCTCGCAAGAAAATGCGGTTTCTTTTCTAAAAATCCACGATAGCCGTAACTGCCGCACGCCTGCATTATGCGCACGTAGGCAAAAGCGGCAAACATATCGCGAAATGCTTTTTCATCA
>JAFYDK010000066.1 GCA_017544805.1 Bacteroidales bacterium
CGTACAGCCAAGCCGCATCGAAAACTCAACTCCCTCAATAACAACATAAAGTGCGGTAACTCGCTGATTAGCGATCCGGCGATTGCAGGAGAGAAGGCTTTTGACTGGAAAAAAGAGTTTCCACAAGTGCTTGAGAAGGGCGGGTTTGATGTGGTTATTGGAAATCCGCCGTATGTGCAGTTGCAGAGCATGGGCGCTATGAGCGATGTTTATGCCCAATGCGGTTTTGAGAGCTACAACAAAAGCGCCGATTTGTATTGCCTGTTTACAGAGCGCGGCTATAATCTGCTAAAACCTAACGGTTTGCAATCGTTCATTATGCCTAACAAGTGGATGTTGGTCGATTACGGAAAAGAGTTGCGCCGATTCTTGTCGAAAACAGCCTTACGGCAGATTTTGAATTTTGGCGACATTCAGTTTTTCCAAGATGCAGCAACAATAGTCTGCATTTTTGTAACTCAAAAATCGGATGTAAAAGCCAAGGTTTCAGCACTTTCACTGAACGGAAAAACCTACCACGGCGATTTTATGACCGAAGTTCCTACCGCTTTGCAAGAGTTTGATTATGAAACGTTTGGCGATGAACCGTGGATAATCCGTTCTGCCGCTCATACAGCAGTTTTGAATAAAATACAGCAAGGCAAACCACTGAAAGACTTGCCGATAGCAATCAATTACGGAATTAAAACGGGTTTCAACGATGCTTTTTTCATTGATGGTGAAACACGCAACCGCCTTATTGCCGAAGATGCAAAAAGCGAAAAAATAATAAAACCTCTTTTACGCGGTAGGGATATTCAAGCGTGGGTGCCAAATTGGGACGAACAATATTTGATTTTTATGCCGTGGCATTTCCCTAACCATTTGAATGCGAATATTCAAGGAGTTTCGGAAAAGTCTGAAAACGATTTCAAAACCAATTATCCTGCGATTTACAATCATTTGCTTCAATTCAAAGAAAAATTATCCGCTCGAAACAAAGCAGAAACAGGCATTAGGTATGAATGGTATGCTTCACAACGTTGGGCGGCAGATTATTATCAGGAGTTTTCGAAGCCCAAAATAATGTATCCGAATATGACTTCAGCATTTCCATTCATTTTCGATGGCAAGGGATTTTTCGGGAACGACAAGACATTTATGATTACCGCCACCGACGACAGTTTTGATTTGAAGGCTCTTGCTGCCATTTTCAATTCAAAATTATGTAAATTATGGATTTGGTACAACTGTCCTGAACTTTTAGGCGGCACTCGCGAAATCCGCAAAGTTTATTTTGAGAATTTTCCTGTGCCCGAATTGAATGAAAATACGACAAATGTCCTTTCTGGTTATACAGATAAGATGGTTTCATTAACACAAACCTTGCAGGAAAAATGTGGTCGTTTTCTGCGTCGAATAACCGAAACCTACAATCTGCAAAAAATAACGCAAAATATAGAGTCGTTTTATTCTATAGATTTCAGTACCTTTGTAAAGGAATTGGAAAAGCAGAAAATAAAACTTTCGCTTGTGCAGAAAGACGAGTTGGAAGATTATTTCAACGCATACACAACTGAATGTATATCTATCAAAACCGAAATAGAAAACACTGATAAAGAAATAGATAAAATGGTGTATGAACTATA
>JAFYDK010000003.1 GCA_017544805.1 Bacteroidales bacterium
CTAAAAACGCCACTATTGCCAACTGCATTCAGGATGTTTATGAACAAACCAACGAAACATTTGTCATCATTCTTGACGAGTACGATTCGCTTGTCCGCATGAAAATTCCACAGGAACTTTTCGATGAGTACCTTATGTTCCTCAATGGACTTTTCAAGAGCGACACGCTGCGGCCTGCAATCTCGCTCGCTTATATTACGGGAATTTTGCCCGTTGTGAGAGACAAGGTTCAGAGCAAACTCAACAATTTTAAAGAATACACAATTCTTGACTCCAAGGAACTCTCAGAATTTGTGGGATTTACCGACGAGGAGGTCGCCAAACTTTGTGAAACATACCAAATCAGTCATACAGAATGTAAAAATTGGTATCAAGGCTATAAGTTGGGTGAATTTGACGTTTACAATCCCGAATCGGTGGTCATGAGCATCGAAGACCGCCGTTTTGAAGGACATTGGAACAAGACATCGTCATATTCAGTGATTGTTGACCGTTTGCAGAGCAATTTTGACGGTATGAAAGACGATGTTATTAAGATGGTTTCGGGCGAAAATGTCAAAGTAAACGTTACACGCTACATGAACACTATGACCGATTTTCGCAACAAGGACGATGCTTTTACGTACCTTATCCACGTTGGCTATCTTGCATACGATTATAATACAAAGACGTGCCGCATTCCAAACAAAGAAGTACGTCTGGAATGGTTCAACGCTTTGGAGGACGACAAAAACTACAAAGTAACAGACAAAATCATCAAAGATTCGGAAGAACTCCTCGAACAGACTCTCCAACTAAATAGCGCGGAAGTTGCCAAGGCGTTGAACCGCAGTCATATACACGTTGTCTCTCACCGCAATTACAACAACGAACAGGCACTTGCCTCGGCCGTATATTTGGCATTCATCGACGCGCTAAATTACTACACAGTTTTCAAAGAGACTTCCGCCGGAAACGGAATTGCCGACTTGATTTACACCCCGTTGCATGCCGACAGCAAGTATCCGCCGATGATTATTGAACTCAAATCAAATAAAACCGCCAGCCGCGCCGTCGCTCAAATCCAAAACAAGGAATATTTCCATGCTTTCGACAATTTCAGCGGCAAAGTGCTTTTCGTCGGCATCAATTATGACGAAAAGAAAAAGCACACGTGCGAGATAGTGGAGGTGGAAAAATAATGTTTCGCTAAAATTTGTGAATTATGCAAGCAATCGACGATAATAAAAACAATTAGAGCCGCAAAATTTTGCGGCTCTAATTGTTTTTATTATTTGGTAAAAAAATTTAGTTTCTAATATTTCTGTTGTTTTTGTTGCGTTTTATCATTATCCTAATAATAATCACAATCAAAACAATGATAATAATAATCGGTAAGAAAATACAAAGCAATCCCAATAACCAATCATCATCTTCACTCGTTTGGTCATTGCGATTAATATCACTCGAAAAACTTGCAGGTATAGCCTCATCTTCAAGTTCTCCCTCTGAATTCTTAGTCTTAACACTTACCGAACGGACAACTATTTGCGGATCCCTATCTCGACCTGCTTCGTCAAATCCCGTAGTTTTGCGCTTAACATACTCCCTCGAATTTTCTATAATCGTTTGCCATGACGGTGTTTTGTCAGAAACTGCACTTATCTGACTATGGAGATTACTCAAAAACGATGTCAATAAATATCCGCCTCTGGCATCACACAACGCTACTTGACCAGCTTTTGCCGCAGTAACTTTCATATTACCGTAAGAATCAATGAAAAGTTTCTTCAATTTTGCCAAATCATAACTCTTATTGCCTCTTGCTGCAAGCGCAGATGATTCTACCTCTTGACGCGTTACACCAAATTTTGAATTACAACAGTCTGAAATCACAATAGTCAATCTCGGTTTCTTCGAGGTAATACTATTAAAAATATCAGAGACTCCAATATAATCATCCGCTGTCATATCATCAGCACTTCCATAAGTCAAAAACATATTAGGATAATCGTCAGTGTCATCGTCAAACCTAAAACCATGTCCAGAATATACAAATACAACAATATCATTCGGATTAGGATTCAATTTGTTAAGAGCTTTCTCTACATTAGCTTTACAAAACGCATTTCCGGAAATTATTTGCTCGTCATAACCGATTTTAAGTTGCTCAGCAAATTTTTTAAACTCCGGCTCTACAAGTTTAATATCAGTTTCAACTGATTCACCAATAGACTCGTCCATAGTTGCTGCTACCATTATAAAGTGCATCGTAATAGCATCGTTTGAACCTACTGAAGTAGAAACATTTCCGTCTTGCTCACGAACTAATTTACAAGCATCAATAATTACCGAGTACATTTTCTCGTCCTTGTCATAAAACTGCTCAACATATTCGGCATCCATATCATCAAGCGAAATCTCTTCAAAATATTCCGCCGTCTGCATATCGTCACCAAACTGTTTCATGTCAAAAACAACAAAAGGACTTTCTGATTGGTCAGAAGCATCTTTTTTCGTCCAAGTCCAAATAAAATAAGGATAAGCCCCATCCGAAGCCTTATCCCTTTTTACTATAGGCTTAAAAATCATGTAATTAACTTTACCCTTTTTCTCAAATTCACAAGCATAATTACATTCCCAATATGATATTTCATCACCTTGATTGTCATCATCTTGAATAAAACGGACTGTAATATTTTCATTGTCCCAATATGTCATAAGACCCAAATACTGCATTGAATCCAGCGCATCAAAATAACGAACTTCATAAAAGGTTTGAGACTTTACTGACAACCATAGTGTCAGAGAAAGAAATAAGAATAAAATCTTTTTCATCATCTTATATTTTTTTTATTTAAATCTGTTTTTTTACTTTAGGCACAAAATTAGAGTTTTTTTCGGAAACTAAAAAAATGTTAAAACTTTTTTTCTAAAAAAATAAAACTTTCTTATCAATAGTCCATAAACACCAAAAGCAGAACTGGTATAATCAATTCTGCTCCAATCGGGAAAAACACAAACCGTTTAAGAAATATTATTTTTTAGTAAAACTACCGACCTTATTACCGACCTTTACAGTGTAATCGCCCGGCATAAGAGTTTCGATATTAATACCCTGACCTTTGTCTACCTTTTGTGTCTTTACCAAACGTCCGGTACAACTATAGATGTTCACCTCCTGAAGATTTTCTACATCTACCATAATTTTGATAGATGAAACTTGCGGCCATACCTTAACAGTCTCTAAATGAGCTTCCGTCTCGGTAAGCGAAACCGTAGATTCCGAATTTGAACTTACAAGTCCTACCGACTCGTTCTCAATTGTCTGTGCATTAACAACGTTGAAAACAAAAATTAATGCCAAAGTCGATAATATGAATCTAAATGTTCTCATAATACTTGAATGTTATATGTTTTTCTTAATTTATTAACGCTAATAAGATAAAAATGTTGCAAAATTCCACACATTTTTTCACATTTTTTTTGTTTTTTTTCACAACCTCGAAATATCTGCCGCCAAAGTGGTTAATTGCATGATTTCAAAATCACTCAAAACGACATCAGTTTCTTTTGAAGATTGTTCTCTAACGAGTTCTACCCACAATTTGTTTTTTTCTTTTTTATTAAACAAATCCACTTTCGTAGTTTCGATTTGAGCCATCTGCTTTCGCAAAAACTCTTTACCTTCCGCTGTCAAAGTAGTGTCTTCCAAGAACTTACGATATTGCTCCTCGCCCTCTTCGATAAAAGACAAATCTGCCGTGCCTATTCCCGGATACCTCTCCACATCAGGATTAGCCCTAATAACCTCGATCACGGGTTTCAATTTTTTATGAACGGCAAGGAAATAATCCATGTCAATAAATCCTTGGGCATTAAGTATATACAACACATCGTGATAAAATGCGATTTCATTGGAATCAACCTCGTTATGATCTTTCAAATATATCAAAAAATCTTTATGATTGACATCCAACTGCATATAAACTTCCACGTAACCCCTGACATCTTCTTCATCTATCTGAATATCAGGATACTTACCAATCCCGCAACCATAAATTGCGAAAAATGTTAAAATTGTTAATATCGTTTTTCTTACACCCATTGTGAATAAAATCGCACTGCAAAATTATAAAAAATCTCAAATCTATTGCAACTTTTTTTTAAAAAATCTAACTTTGCATTATTTTTTTTGTTCTTTGTACTCAACCAATAAAAATTACATAACAAATATGAAAAAAGCACTATTTATAATATCAGCATTATTGACGATTTTTTTTGCAACTTGCGATGATTCAAAAGTTGTAAATTCGGATAACGACGGCTATTATTATAACGACGAAAAAGATTGCAACTGCAATCCTAAATTAACAAACTTATCCAAAAAACCAGATTCAGCCTATGTAACATTCAGAGTAACAATCAACGAGGATAATCCCGAAGTCAAAATTATCGTTCTTAACGGCAATTTTAGCAGCGGAAAAGAAATTGATAGTTTAAGGACAAAACATCAAAGGGACAGTTTAAGGCTTTTGCTCGGAACAACTTACACCTATGTCGCCAAATACAAAAAAGGCAGCGATTCGATAGCCGTTCCCGTATGCGCAAAACTTTTTTCAAACTGCAACGACTGCAAAGGTCTTCTTTGTTACGAGATAATTAACAACGTAATAGATTTAAGTTTAAAATTCTAACATAAAAAAAAGTAAAAAAGATGAAAAAAATCGTATCAGCAGTATGCGGCTTGTTGTTAGCAGGCAGCATCATTTCGTGCAATTCAAATGCCGGACAATCAAACGGTTCAGAACAAAAAACAGAACCTCAAAAAACAGAACCTCAAAAAACAGAACAGACTGCTCCCAAAGAGCAAAAAGCAGAACAAAAAAGCGATGCTCCGCAAGTTGATTTAACAAAAAAATACATCTGTCCTAACAGAGATTTTTCAACTGACGAAGAAAACGCAACCTGCCCTAACTGTCAAATGGAAGTTATCCCGAACTAATTTTTAATTCTCAAAAGATACGCTTTCAGCACAAAAAAAACACTGAAAGCGTGTTTTTTATAAAAACCTAATAAATTTTTTCACTATGAAAAAAACGATTTTAATTTTAGCCCTTTTTCTTTCGGGCTGTACCATGAGTACGCAAAAAAACTTTCCCTCAAAAGAGACCAACGACGAAATGCCTATCCTCTATCAACAGGATGTCGCACTAAAAAAAGAATACTGCGAAAAAGTAAAAAAAATTGAACCACCAACAATTACTCCGCAAGAGGATATTCCGCAACCAAATCTCAACACGGAAGATTATGATTCTCAAGAAGAAAATCCTTTTGTTGCAGCCCTTACGACACCTATTTCCGTTTTCGGAGTCGATGTAGACAAAGCCTCGTACTCCAATATCCGCCGTATGCTCAACAACAGCCACCGTCCTACAGTAGGAGCTGTCAGAATCGAAGAAATGATTAATTATTTCGACTATAATTATCCGCAACCAAAAGGCAATTGCCCCATTGAAATTTCAACGCAACTCTCAGATTGTCCATGGAACTCCAAACATCAATTAATGCGTATCGGACTTCAAGCCAAAATCATTAATACAAAGGAACTTCCGTCAGCAAATTTAGTATTTTTGATTGACGTTTCGGGCAGTATGAGCGATGAAAATAAACTGCCGCTTTTAGTAAAAAGTTTCAAAGTTTTGATTGATGGTTTAAGACCTCAGGACAGAGTTTCCATTGTAACATACTCCGGACAAGCTAATCCCGCTATCGAACCGACTGAATGTAGCAAAGAAGGCAAAGATAAGATTATCAAATATTTAGAAAGTCTTAGTGCATCCGGTTACACCAACGGCAGCGAAGGATTGGAAAAAGCTTATCAAATGGCAGAAAAACACCTTGTAAAAAACGGTAACAACCGCGTAATTCTTGCCACGGACGGAGATTTCAACATCGGCCCCTCAAGCAATTCTGAAATGAAAGAATTTGTTGAAAAACACAGAGATAAAGGCATTTTTTTAACAGTTTTAGGTTTCGGAATGGGAAATTACAAAGATTCCAAAATGCAAACTTTAGCGGATTACGGCAACGGAAATTATGCTTATATTGACAACTTGTCAGAGGCAAAAAAATCACTCGGCACGGAGCTTTGGGGAACGCTTTACACGGTAGCAAAAGACGTTAAAATACTTGTCGATTTCAACCCTGCTAAAATTAAGGCTTACAGACTGATAGGTTATGAAAACAGAGTAATGTCAGCGGAGGATTTCCGCAACGATAAAAAAGATGCCGGCGATATGGGCAGCGGACATTCCGTTACCGCACTTTATGAAATTATCCCGGCCTCAAGCTCAGAAAAAATCAACAACATTCAATCGGAATATACCTCAGCACAAACGCTCAATAATAGTGAAAATTTTGCGACCTTACGTTTCCGTTATAAAAATCCTAACGATACCACAGCGTTAGAAAAAGATTTCCCGGTTTTGAAATCGGCATACACAAAAACGCCTGACGAAGATTTTATTCTCGCAGCAACCGTGACAGAATTCGGACTTTTGCTAAAAGACAGCAAATACAAAGGCGAGGCAACGTTTGAAAAATTGTTAAAAGATATGCAAAATTTAAAATCCGATTCCAAAGGTTATACCGACGAATTAAAAGTTTTAATAAGAAAAGCATCTGAATTATAAAAAACTTCTTTTACCTTAATACACAAAAAAAACAAGGCTGCAAAAGAAAAAATTGCAACCTTGTTTTTTTATTTTCATCAGCGTTTTTTTCACGCTTTTCTAAAAATCCAATCCTAACGAAAAATAAAATACTCTTGGCAAAACAACATGACCTTCAATACCCCATGCCCAATCAAAACGCATAAAATATCCCAAAAGACTTGTCCTTAATCCGAATCCGTAACCCGCTACAACAGAGGGTCTTTCCACATCAATTACCATCGAAATAGAACCGTTTCTAAGTTCATATTTGTTGTAAGCATTGTCGGTACTCTGAGGCACAAAACCAGACCATGCAGAGCCCGCATCAAAAAAGCCTATCACTTGGAAATCCCTTAACATTTTCATATTAATAGGATGATTCAACAAATATCTGAAAAGCGGCATACGCAATTCCGTATTAATAACGGCAAAAGTATTTCCGTTTCTGCAATTCTGAATAAAACCTCTCATATTCGTTCCGACCGCTTGATAAATGTAATTTTCTTTTTGGTCGATACGGATTGAACGGTCAAACATTTTGCTGTTATCCGTTGAAAAACGTGTCCAATTATCAACACCGCCCAAATAATACAAAATTTTTCCCGTTCCAAACGAGGTTGCACCAGCAGCCCTTGTCGCTAAAATAAAACAACGATGAATTTTTTGATAATATCTAAAATCAAAGCCCCATGACGAAATTATGTCATAATTGCCTTCGACTTGTTGATAAAGTTCACTCCAGAATTTAAACCTTGTTCCCGCCGGCGTATTCAAACCCAAAGAACGGGTATTGTCAAAAACATATTCAAGTTTAGCCTTCGCAAATACTTGATAATCATCATCTCTGTCAAAATATTGATAATCCGTTATCAAATATTGAGTTTTGTCGTAACGAAGACCAAGAGTTCCTTTTACTGCCGAAACCTGATTGAAAGGATAAGAACAGATAAACATTCCTTCGTTTGACCTTACTTTCAATAAATCATAATTATCGTTGTCGTTGTTGTAAGTGTAACGGTGAAAAACATATTGTTTGTCCCAACGTTTTCTCAAATCCTCAAACGTAAAATAATACTCGTAACTATCCAAACCGCCGAAACGGAATGCCGCTGAAATTCTGTAATCCTCAAACAAATCTTTAATACCGATTTTGAAAAACGCACTCGCATTATTGTTAAAATAATACGGTCCCGTCGTAAAAGGCTGATAACCTTGATTCATTGACGAAAAATCCACCTGCGAAATCAAATAATCAATATAAAATCTCGTATAAGAAAGTCTTTGTTTCGGACGGTCCTCTTTTTGAGCTTTTATACGGTCTTTCAAATTTTCACCGTAATAAATGTACTGATATGCAAGATGTTTTTCTTGTTCAAAAACATAATTCAAAACATCATATTTCAAACTGTCAGGATTTTTCCACTCCTTAGGCGGATTATGAACGATGGAATCAATACGACGCCGTTCAATTTCGGCTTTTTGCTTTTTAACGACTTCCAAACTATCAAGTTTTTCTTGACGGCGGTCAATATAATTGCGGAAATAAGTTTTTTCCAAAACCAAAGGTACGTCGCCGTAAGAAGTAACGTCCTCGGTAAAAAGTCTTGAACGCGAATCCTTCAAAAAACTTTCGTCAGCTTTTTTCGCTTTGTTTAAATAATTGAAAGACAAAATATTACGACCAAAATTTGAAACAGGACGCAATCTGTTGATATATGAATAATGTACCATAGTATCAACGGCGATTATCGAACTGTCATAAACCGAGGCATAACGGTTGTAAATTCCGTTTTCGTCGCTCAAATATGTAAATTTATTATGCTCGGTCTCGTCAGGATAAATTTCGTCGGTATACGGAGTTGAAGTAATACGCCTCAAAACAGGCGATTGCGTTTTGTAATCATAAACGAAAATATCGTATTTTTTTTGATAAGGAGAATGATCGTCAATTTTTTCAAACCTCAGAGTATCGCTTATACGATTTGATGAGAAAACGATTTTCGTAGAATTATCAACGAATTTCGGATCGCGGTCGTCAGCTAAATCCTGTGTTACTCTTACAAAAACGCCCGAAGCAATGTTAAAAACGACAATATCAGTACAGCCCGCAATCTGAACGCTCATCACAAGATTCAATCCGTCGTCGGAATAATCCATAGAATAAACCATATCAAATTTCGGCAGCAAACGTTTTGCAAACTCTCCGTTTTCTATTTTATATTGATAAAGATACGGAGCACCCTCTTCTTCAATCACGAAAGATAAAATTTTGCTGTTTTTGTGCCAAGCAGCAACAGGAAGCTGATAATCTACGATTTGGTCTAAAACCTGACCTTGAGTGAAAAATTTTTCAATATCGCCCGTAGAATTATCCCTTATAAAAAATTTGCATTTGCCGAGTTTGTTAGAATTATAAAAAGTGTATTTTCCATCGGGCGAGGTCAAAGGACGACAATAAACCGTATTCTTTTTAGGTCTTTCCAACTTGTTTTCGCCTTCCGGCAAATCTTTAACATTCTTGTTCAAAGAAAATTTGTCTTTATAATAATCCGTCCATTCCTTGTTGATACTTTTGAAACTGCTATTGACGGCCTGTTTAAAAGCATTGTTAGCATTTCCGGTGATACCCGTTAAATAAATAATTCCCGGGATGGCATCTCTACCGTAAACTTTATTAATATAATACCACATCGAATAGCCTGCATACATTGCATCATCACCGGTTAAATAGCTGATTTTTTTATACTTACCAGAAAGGAAACCGTCCCTTAAAATATCCTCTAATTCAGAATCCCAATCTCTGGAATAATAATAAGCAAGTCCTTGAGAATACCAAAGAGGCAAATCGGCTTGAGAGGAAATATAAGCATTATTTTTCAAGCCCGAACCGCTAAGCCCTGAAGAAATTATAGCCTGCGCAACACCTTGACGGATTTGAGTTTCAAGTTTGTTGTGGTCGCCTTCGTAATAAATAAAAACTTTGTTGTCTATGATTTTAACAACACCGCCGAGATTAGAAGAAACATCTCCTGTTTGAAGTCCTATGTTGCTCTGACGGAATCTCGAAAGACGGTTGTAAACAATAAAAATCAGACGTTTTTTCAATACTTTTGAAAAAAACTTTTCGGCTTCAGGAATTATTTGAGAGGCTTTGTCGCTGACAAACTGCGCAATATCCTTTTCCTGCTGATAAAAATACACGTCATATTTCGGATAACGGTAATAATGCCATTCAAAGTCGTAGTATTGAACCCTATTTTTACCGAAATTCATCTGATGACCGTTGTAAAACTGTGAAAATCCTGAAATTTTCAAAGAACAAAACAACGTCAGAAGCAACACAATTTTCGTTAAACGTTTCATTTAATTTTTCTTTTGTTCGGGAATAATAAGATTTATTTGGTTGAAATCATAAATATCAACTCGTCCCGTTACCTCATCGGCAACGGTTATAAAACCTTTGTCATCAACATCTTTTATAATGCCTTTGAAAATTCTGCCTTTTGCGGAATAAATCAAAGTACGATTCAACCCCAAAAGATAACTCATATAATTTGCCTTGAGCGTAGAAAAATTTTCTTTTTTCAAATTATCAAGACCGGCTTTCAAAATCGAAGTTATCTGATAAAATTTTTCATCAAGATTATATAATTTTCCCGTGATATTTGTCATCGAAACAGGGTTCGGAATGTTTTCGGGGAAAATACACTGATTGACGTTGATACCGATTCCCAAAATACTGCTTTTGATATAATGACCGCTCAAAGAGTTTTCGATAAGCATACCGCAGATTTTTTTCATTCCGACATACACATCGTTAGGCCATTTGATATAAACATTTTCGATTCCATTAGCTTTCAGAAATTCCGCAACGGCAAGCGAAGCAGTCTGAGACAATCTGAACTGATTCTGAACCTCAAGTTTTTCGGGAAAGAAAACATAACTAAAAGTCAGGTTTTCTGAATGTTGAGAAGTCCATACATGTCCCCTTTGACCGCGTCCCTCAGTCTGAAACTCCGCCCTAATAACAAAATCCTCTTTCGGAGCCTCACCCGAGGACAACTGTCTTTGCGCCTCACTATTAGTTGAGTCTATTATCTTGAATTTCTGCTCGTTAATTTCCATCATGTTTTCTATTTTTTTTAAGAATTGATTTTATTGATCTTTAGTCTGATAATATTAATTTTCGGTTTTCTGACCTGAAGAATTTTCATCTCAAAAATGCCGTCCTTGATTTCGTCGCCCGTCTCGGGAATATCCTCGTTGAGTTTTAAAATATAACCGGCAAGTGTTTCGTATTCATCGGATTTAGGCAGATTGATTTTATATTTTTCGTTGATATAATCAATTTCCAAACGTCCTGAAAAAATATACTCGTTAGGAGCGGTTTGTTTTTCGATAAACTCCTGACTGTCATGTTCGTCCTCGATTTCACCGGTAATTTCCTCGATAATATCCTCAATCGTTAACATTCCAGCAATGCCGCCGTATTCGTCGATAACGGTTGCAACACTCAAACGCTTTTTAATAAAAAGTTTGAAAAGTTTGTCAGCTGTCATCGTCTGAGGCACTTCGATAACATCGGTTAAAATTCCGTCAATTTTTTTCGGATTTTTAAACAATTTCAAAGCATTGACATAACCGGCAACATTATCAACGGAATTTCTACAAATCAAAATTTTTGAAAATCCCGAACTGACAAATTTTTTCGTTAAAGTTTCAATCGAATCCGAAAGGTCAGCATAAACGATTTCGTTGCGCGGAACAAGACATTCTCGAATTTTAATATCAGTAAAATCCAATGCGTTACGAAGGATTTTAAAATCATTGGAACGGTATTTTTGCTCGGGTTCGTGCTGATGCGTATAATCGGGCAAAAGCTGCGAAAAAGCTTTTGAACCATTTTTCTTTGCTAAATGTGTTACCGGCAAAAACAATACAATATAAAGCCACGGATAAATTAAATCCGACATAAAATTAGCAAGAAAAGAAAATTTTCTCAAATAATAATTGCTGTTTTTGGCAAACACCGCCGAAGGTATACTTTTGAATAATATTAAAAACAAAAATACCATCACCGAAAGCACGGCTAAATTCAGCCACGGATTCTCCAGAGCAAAAACTTTCAGCAAATAAAACATTGAAATACCGCTCATACAAGCACTTACGATTTCGCCCGTAAGCATAAGCGAAATACAAAGATGTATATTGTCCTTAGGTCTGAAAACTATTCCCTGACGTATAGAGCCGTTTTTGATGTCAATATCAAAAATCAACTTATCGCATACCGAAAGGGCGGTTTTCATTCCTGAAAAAAAAAGCGTACCTAAAGCTCCTAAAACGAACAATATGATTATACCAGCCAACATTCACTAAAAATATTTTGACAAAAGTAATAATTATTTTGTTAATATCTAAAAATTATTTTTTCCCAGCAATGTAAACTTAATATTAAATCCCTAATTATCAACTAATTAACAGTAACAAGCATTTTTGGGTGATGTTTTTTTGTTAAAAAAATTGTTTTTCTGCATACAATTTGCTAATATTGCAGTAATAATTTCATAAACTTTTTTACGATGAGCAACGTAGTTAATATAAAAAAAATGGGGTTAAGACAAACTCTTACTTTAATAATTGTTGTAATGGGAATTTCAGTTATTACGGTATTATACTCCATTGTTACAGTCATTACCAAAAAAGTTCTCTCAGCTGCGATTGAACAAAGTGTCGGTTTGGAATTAAACGCCACAACATTGATGCTCAACACCTTAGAGAAGACCAACAGAGTAAAAAACAATATATTGCTTTCTACTGCAGATGAAATGGTACGCCTTGCCGGAGGATTCAAGGAATACAACGAAGATTATTTTATAGGCGGCACCAAAACAAAACTATGGAAAGTCAACAATATGATTGTTCAAAATTCCGATCTGGCAAGAATGATTGCACGCGAGAGCGACGGCAGTCATTTTACCGTTTTTCAAAAGACTTCAGAAGGCTATGTGAGAATTGCCACGACTCTCAAAAACAATGACGGTGCAGATGCAGTCGGTACAATTATAGGTTTCGACTCGCCCGTTGCGCAGACTATTGAAACAGGTCAAAAATTTGAAGGCGTTACAGAGATTTTGGGTAAAAGTTTCATGGCATTTTACACACCTATTAAAATAGACAACGAAATCCGCGGTATGTTTTTCACGGGAACGGAAATGAACGTTTTGATGGGTTGTAACAAAGACTATTCCACCTCGAACATACTTGACCACGGCTATTCCATTTGGCTTAGCACAAGACACAATCAAGCCGTTGCCGGAACGGGAAACGGAGAAAAAGGTATTCCGGACGAAATTTATTCTAAAATCAGTACCGAAAGAAACAACGACATACGCACGTTATTTTTTGATAATGACGGCGAAAAATATGAAATTCAATACGTTTACAACGATTATGCGAAAGCATATCTTTCGTTTGTATATCCCGAAAACGACAAATACGTAAAACTTCAAAAGACTTCGGTAATTTTGTTTTTAACGCTTTTGGGCGTAATGGGATTAATTGTCTTCGTTCTTAATGTTTTCGTAAACAAAGTTCTAAAATCAATCGGTGGTGAACCCTCAGATGTAGAATCGCTTGTAAATCAGATGGCTGACGGTAATTTGAAAATTGCTAAAAACAATTCATCACAAAAAACGACAGGAATTTTGGCGGCTTGTTATCAAATGGCCAACAATCTCCGAGGTATGTTGGAAAGAATTATTGAGGGTTCGGACAATATCTCAAATTCGAGTTCAGAAATCAACCGCACCACACAAAATCTTTCTCAAACCTCTAACGAACAAGCAGCTACGGCAGACCAAATCGTTCAGTCGATCAATTACATCAAAGACGAAATTTCCAACAACGCACAAAAACGCGCTAATGCCGTAAAAATTACCGAACAGATAAAATCCGATGTCAAAGACATTCAGGTTACACAAGACAACAACTTGAAAGCAGTTAGAAACATTTCGGAAAAAATTGACATTATCAACGACATTGCGTTCCAAACCAATATTCTTGCTCTTAACGCAGCCGTTGAAGCCGCCCGTGCCGGAGAACAAGGCAAAGGCTTTGCCGTTGTGGCATCAGAAATCCGTAAACTCGCCGAAAAATGTAAAAAATCGGCAGCAGATATTATTGACGGCGCACAAAATACGGTTCAAGCAACGGAATTGGCACACGAAAAATTAGCGAACATTTTGCCTGAGGTTAATCAATGTGCCGAGATTGTCAATCAAATTTCAGAGGCAGGACAAAACCAAATGATGACTATCTCGTTAATTAATGATAACGTTAACCAGCTTAACACTTCAATTCAAGCGAATGCGGCGGCGAGCGAAGAGCTTGCAGTTTCGGCAGAAGAACTCAACGACCAAGCCAACAGATTCCGCTCAAGTACCACGGCATTCAAAATTTAATGATGACTAAAATTTGTGTCATCGGCTTAGGATACGTTGGTAAACCGTTAGCAGCATTGTTTGCCAAGAAATACAGGGTTATCGGATTTGACAACGACGAAGAAAAAGTCAGAAAAATCAAATCCGAGAATCCTGATTTCTTATGTACTTATAACAAAGAAGAAATTTCAGACTGCGATTTTTTTATTATCGCCGTTCCTACTCCCGTTGACGAAAATTACCGTCCGAACCTTCAACCGCTGATTTCAGCAAGCCACACCGTGGGCAATCATCTAAAAAAAGGAAATATAGTTATCTACGAAAGCACTGTTTATCCGGGAGTTACGGAAGATATATGCGTTCCAGTTTTGGAAGAAGAAAGCAAAATGAAATTCAATAAAGATTTTTTTGTCGGCTATTCTCCCGAACGCATAAATCCGAGCGACGAGGTTCATACAATTGAAAAAATCAAAAAAATCACTTCCGGCTCCACAAAAGAAGCCGCTGAAAAAATTGACAATCTTTATAATTCCGTCCTAAAAAACGGCACTTTCAAAGCCAAAGACATCAAAACGGCAGAGGCCGCTAAAATCATCGAAAACTGTCAAAGGGACGTTAATATCGCGTTTATCAACGAATTAGCAAAAATTTTTAACGCGGCGGGAATTGATACCCATGATGTTTTGGAGGCTGCAGCAACGAAATGGAATTTCATAAAATTTTCACCCGGACTCGTAGGCGGACACTGCATTTCGGTTGATCCCTATTATCTGATTCAAAAGGCTGAAATTTACGGAGTTATGCCGATGCTAATGTTATCAGCAAGACAGCTGAACGATTCAATGGGAAATTACGTTGCAAACCAAGTTATACGCCTTATGAATCTCAAAGGTATCAAAATAAAAGATTCAAAAATTCTAATTCTCGGCTTCAGTTTCAAAGAAAACTGCCCCGATGTCCGCAACTCCAAAACGGCAGATATTTTTAATGTTTTTAAGGAATACACTGATTTTATCGAGGTTTATGACCCCGTTGCCGACAAAGAAAAAGCAGAAAAAGATTTTGCTATAAAAGTATTAGAAACTTTACCCGAAGGGAAAACTTTCGATGCCATAATTCTGACAGTTGCGCATGATTGTTTTAAAAATTTTGACATTAAAAAACGCCGCAAACCACTAAGCGTAGTCTACGACGTTAAAGGATTTTTGGACAAAAGTATCATTGATGCACGCCTTTAACGGAATAATTTATCCCGTTTGCTAAGGCAATACGTTTTATCGGAGGTAACAATAGTTAAAGTCTTGAAACGGCCGTCGTTACCGCGGGTGAGTTCCACACGGAATTTGCGTTTTAGACGGTAAATCTTACTGCCTATAAAATCCGGCTTAATTATATTATCGTCAAAAATATCATCATAAAATTCTTCTTCATCCACATAGTTTTTAATATCTTCGTCAAGACCCGAAAACTCCTTTTGCTCAATCCTGATTTCAGAAAAATCAACTGAAACAAAATCCTCCTCCTGCCCTATTTCGTCTTCCTGAAAAATTTCATCAACTTTGGTTTCATCGTCAATTTTTTCAGAATAACAACTAACAAAATTTTGAGGTTTTTGATTTTCTGCGGCATTATTTTTCAACGTTTTATTTTCAAGCGGTTTAGTTTCAAGAGCCTCATGCACAGCAGGAATTTCCCTTTGTGCGACATGATGCGAAGAAAAAGAAACAGGTGAAATTTCAAAATCGTTTCCGCTTTTCAACCAAAAGGTTAAAACCAAACCCGAAATCATTGCCGCAACCGCTAAAATTTTGACCCAAGGTATTAAAACTCTGCGTTTTAAAGTTTCTTTTTTTAAGAAAACTATAGACTCATCGAAAGAAAGTTTCGTTTTTTCATAAAGCAAAACATCACGTTTTAATTCAGGATTTTCGTAGATAATGCGCTGTTTTTCTTTCCTTTCGTTATTTGTTAAAACACTTTCCAAATCACCGACACACAATCTGTCAAAATACGGAACATCCTGAAAATCAAATTCTGAAGTATGTTTCAAAGAATCTTTTTCGAGAAAAACGGAATTATCATCGTCCAAAAATTCCTTCAAAGGGAGTTTCTCTTGACAATCAAGCATTTGAGCGTATTGAGGATTTTTTTCTAAAAATTCCTCAACCTGACGTGCTTTTTGCCCTGAAAGTCGTCCCTCAACATAATCCAAAAGATAAGCCTCGATTTCAGAAAAATTTATATCCATTTTTTTAGTCCTCCAAATCATTAACGGTTAAACCTAAAAGTTCGAGTCTCTTTTTCATCGCAACCCTGCCGCGGAAAATATAAACTTTTACGCTCGCAAGAGTCATACCCGTGATTTGCGAAATCTCTTCATACGAATAACCCTCGTAATCCCTTAAAAGAATTACGCTTTTTTGTTCGGCAGAAAGTTGATTCAAAGCCTCGTTCAAAGCCTCTGTTATACCGCTGAACTGAGAAAAATGTTTTTGAGGAATATTCACGGCCGCCTCATCGCAGGTCAAAAAACAATTTCGTTTTTTCCTGACAACATCTATCAACGAATGATAAGCACAAGCAAAAAGATACGGTTTAGATTTCCCGAAATCAATATCCTGATGTTTGATCCAAAGTTTTTCGTATGCCTCTTGAACCGTATCTCGAGCCAAATCCTCGTCGCGCAAATTTTTTAAAACAAATCTATAAAGATTGTCAGAATACAAATCCGCACTTTTATTAAATTCTTCCAAAGTCATCTTGTTTCTTTTTAAGAGAAAGAATTAAAAACTCAATTTAATGCCTAACGCAAAAGGATAAAGTTCAGGACCGTGACCCTCCTTAAAAAGCGGTACGGGTGAATATTCTCCGTAAATCTGCCAAGCTCCCAAACCTAAACCGCCTATAAATGAATATCTTAACAATTGAGTTTCAAAAGAACTACGGTCGCAGTTTTTCTTTCTTGAACCGTTTACTTCGTAAACTTGTTTTGTTCTGCTGCCGATTCTGACACCGCCTTTAATACCTGCTTGAACATAAAGTTCTCCTGAACGCGTAGGAATTTCATATTCCATAATAATCGGCACGTTAAAATATATAAGCCTTAAATTATGACGTTTGAAAGAATCGGAAATCGGCGAAAGATAATCCGCATAAACATGAGAATCAGCGACTTTTAAATCAAACGGTTTTTGCGTAGAAAAGGAATAATGATTGAACTCAAAATTAAAACCTGCCGCCATTCCGAAATTGTTACAAAACGGAATGTCAAAACTCATAAAAGTAACATCAAAAACCAAACTGCGGCTTTCGTTCAAATTCATAAAATCCGGAACTTCCTCACCTTCAGGAGCTCTCAAAGCGTTAATCCCGAAAAATATTCCGCCTAAATGACTGTCAAAATTAACTCTTTTGACACGAAATTCATAACGGCGCGGGAAAATAGAATGAGAATTAACATCTTTTTGTTCTATAGCACCACTTCTTACAACAACATTTTCTTTGCCGTTTTTAACAATAGTTTTGCACGAACCGTCTTTATTTGCCTCTACAATAACAGTATCATTTCCGCAAATAGATGTGATTAAAAATCCTTCGCTGATAGATTTTCCTTCAACGGAATTTTTCCCGTCCGAAATCATAAAATCCTTGTTGCGATTTCTGTCATACTCATCACGGAGCATGTCAATACATTTCAAACGGTTTTTAGTGTCCGAAATCGAAGAATCTATATCTTTGATTCCGTTTCTTAAAGCCTCAATTTTCTGCTGATTCAAATCATTTACGACAGTAGAAATACTGTCAATAAGTCTTTGAAATTCTTTTTTACCGTCTTCAAAATCCTGTTGTTTTTCTTCAAGGATTTCAATTGCTCTATCAAGGGAATTTAAAATTTCACCCGTCATGCCGCTTTGAGCATTAGAAACAGTCGTAAAAGTAAATACTGCTGTTAATATTAAAAATATTCTTTTCATGGTTTTTATTGTTTTTTGTAATTATTTTCCCGTAAGACGATTTAGCAGTAAAAAAGTTACAAAAATAAATTATTTTTTTTCATAATTTTGCATTATAATTTGTTTTTAATCTTAAACCATTATGAAAAGCATAAAATTATTAGTTTCCTCAGTGTTATGTATTACATTGAATTTCAATTTATTAGCCCAAAACAAAGAAATCAGGCGTTATTTTAACGAAGAAAAACCGTTAAAAGAGAATCCCAATTTTTTTTATCCCGAGGCTAAAGATTTAAAAATTTGCCGCACCCTTCCCAATGCGCTTGAAGGCGTAAAAAAATACAAAGACTGGGAAAAACGCCGCAATGAGATTTCCGGCATGATTGAGCATTACGGTATCGGAGAAAAACCATCGGTTAGTCAATCTCAAATTTCTGCCAGTATGAACGGCGACACATTAGAGGTGAAAGTTAAGGTAAAAAATGAAGAATTGGTACTACGTTCAACGATAATTTATCCCAAAAGCGGCGAAGCACCATACGCCTTAATGATTGGCACGAGTGTTATTTCGCTGCCTGACACTATTTTTAACGGACGTCCCGTTGCTAAAATGATTTATCACGAGGCGCAAGTAAACGATTATTCGCAGTGGCGTCCTCATCATGAAAGGGGCGAACATAATTTTGACAGACTTTATCCCGAACTCAAAAACAACGGTGCGTACAGCGAATGGGCATGGGGTTTAAGCCGTTTGATTGACGGTTTGCAACAATTAGGAGAAGAGAAAACCAAGATTTCGATGTCAAGAATAGGAGTTACCGGCTGTTCGTATGCCGGCAAAATGGCACTTTATTGCGGAGCGTTAGATTCGAGAATTGCCCTAACGATAGCTCAAGAGCCCGGCGGCGGTGGTGCAGCCTCATGGCGCGCCTCATACGGGAAAGACGATGTTGAAAACATTGACAAAACCGATTACCATTGGTTTTTAGAAAGTCAAAAAGAGAATTTTTCAGGGGATAATGTTTTCCGCCTGCCATACGATCAACATGAATTATGCGCTTTGGTATGTCCGCGAGCATTGCTTTTGTTAGGCAATCCCGATTTTAAATGGCTGGCTGACAGTTCAATGGAAGTTTCAGCACAAGAGGCAAAAAAAGTTTGGGAAAAATTCAACATTTCAGAACGTTTTGCATGGGATATAGTCGGCGGACACGGTCACTGTCAATTACCTCCAAGCCAATACCCCATCGTTGAAAAATTTATTGACGATTTTCTATTATACAAAGAATAATTTTTTACGTCAATTTGTCATAACTGACATTATGTCATATCAAAAATACTGACATTTAGACTAAAAAACTGACATTTTGCCGTAAAGAAAATTTTCTTTGTCAGTGTCATGCCAAATGATAAATTGTGCCAAATTTTTATAACTAATTATAATTCAGAATGTTATCTCATAAAATTCAAAAAAAATAAGAATTTTGCGGCATAATGATTGTAAATGTAAGGGC
>JAFYDK010000067.1 GCA_017544805.1 Bacteroidales bacterium
GGGTCTTGGAGTTGCCGCCGACGTAATCGCTCTCACAGGCATGGCTGTTAGTCTTGCCGCTGTATTCGGAGAAGACCTGCCTAAAAGTGCAGCAAAAGCCCTCGCGGTTTCAGCACTCAAAAAACAGGTTCTCAAACAGCCGGTAAAGTACACCGCCGCCAAACTCTCTTCATTCGTTCCTTGGCTCGGACAGATCCTCGCACCCACGGTTAGCGCAGGCTTGGTAGAAGCTACCGGATGGGCAATGGTCAAGCAGTTCGAAACCGGAAGATTTACTATAATTTGCTAACGTATTCGGAGAGCGGCTCTCCAACCTTCGGAGAACCGCTCTTTACTTAATAATTAATTCAACATGCTAACAGACACGCAAGAACGCGAAAAAAAAATATACGACTTCTTTCAACGCAAGGCGCAAAAAGACGGCATAACAATGTCGGAGTTTTGCGAGTGGCTTGATGTCGCAGAATGTAATCTATACAAAGATGCAAATGGCAAGCTACAAGAATACATTATAGACTCTGTTTCACGTTTCAAGAGAATGAGACGTGAATTTGCCGACTTGCTGTCAGAGCGAAAAGAAGGCAAAAGTAAACGCTTTTTCATAGACGAACCTCTTGACGAAAGTTTGTATCAAATACACGTCAAATTCAAACGTCGTTTCAACAATGCATTGGGCAAGATTGGACTTAAGATTCAATATATGAAATTTGCCCCCGACAACAGCATTAACGAGGTATTGTTTTACCCTGAATACAAACGAATATACAACAGGAAAACATACCTATACGGTGTTGCCATCGATTCTGACGGGGACAAATACGATATTGTAAACGATTGCAAAACAGAGAAAGAGTTCACGCAAATCCATCTTGACAGGATAACGCACATCGAAGAACTTGATAGAAAACAGTTTAAGTTTGTTCATACCTTCAACGACACGAAGGAATGGCAAAAACAATTTGAGTATGTACTCGGAGTTGACCCAATTCTTGACCGTAAACCGCAGGAGTTTTTACTTTACGTAAAAATTTCATTTCGAGAACGTTTTGACAAAGATGTTTTGGCTGGATTTGTAGTTTCAGAAGAACAATCAAACAAGAAAGACTATTCTTTGCTGAAACTAAAAATCAAGCCAAACAAAGAATTGGAGCGCAAACTCCTATCATACGGCAACGATGTACTTGTGGCATCGCCACAAACAATCAAAACCGTAATTGCAAAAGAAATCAAAAAGTTGAACGAATATTATAAAGAGTAAAAGATATGGAAAGGATATTAATCTCCATACTATCCGACCACACCATACCCAACTTCCTTTTCATTAAGGAAACCCAAGGGGAGTACGACCAAAACATCTTCATCACAACGCAGCAGGTCGAAGACAACAAACGCGACATCGACTTGGAAAAAGCGTTGAAGTTGAGGAATGTACGCCGCATAAAAGTCTCCAACGACAACTATTTCAAGATAATGGAAACCCTGTCGTCGGAAAAGTTTGATACCGATGCCGAATATTGTGTCAATCAGACAGGCGGAACAAAAGTGATGTCGATAGCAGCATTTAACTTCTTCTCCAAATTCAAAGCGCGTTTTGTTTACGTCCCCATCGGAACTAACAAATACTGCGAATTTGACAGTGACCGTCAGTACGATTTGAATTACAGACTTTCGCTCAAAGAATATTTTTCGCTGTATGGAATAAGTTTCAAGTGTAATAATGAAATGATTTTTAAATCCGGAGAAGCGTTTAAAATATTCGGGAAAGTATGCAGCAGTCGATTTTATCTTCCTAAGAAATTGATAAATAGTCAAGAGTTGCCGACAGCGGAAGAGCGTGTATATTACGGCGGGCAATGGTTTGAAGATTATGTTTACAAGCGAATCAAATCAGATTATAATCTGCCCGATGACGCAATTGCTAAATCCCTTAAAATTTTCAGGGGCGTGGCGGTTGGTTTGAATGACAACGAACTTGATGTGGCTTTTGTTAAAGATAACAAACTTACCGTCATAGAATGTAAAGTAACAATGTTTGGATATGGCAAACCTAAAGAAACCATAGAAGAATATTTGTACAAGCTCGCTGCAATTTCAAAAGATTTTGGATTGGTGGTTAATTCGTATATTTTTACGCTTCACAAGATGGAAAAAATATCGGGCAACTTTGAAAAACGTATGAAAATTCTTGGTATTAAAGGAATTTACGATGGTAAAAGAATTGCAGAAAAAGATTTAAAATTATAAAGACTACAATATGGCAAGAAAAGTATTCATATCATTCCTAGGCGGCACCAATTACCGCTATTGCGACTATCAGAAAAACGACAAGTCGTATGGCAATGTCCGTTTTGTTCAAGAGGCCACACTAAACTACCTTGATGTCAATAACAATTGGGAGGAAACCGATGTAGCGATGATACTATTGACCAAAGTTGCCAAAGATTCCAATTGGGTTGACAACGGACAAAAAGACAAGTTAGGCAACACAATTTGCGACGAACAGACCCAAAGCACTCTCGAAGGCTTGGAATCTCGCCTACAACAATTCAAAATAGACAAACAGATTGTCGATGAACTTCCCGAAGGGAACAACGAAAGCGAAATTTGGGAAGTATTTGAACGTGTTTTCGACAAAATTAATGAAGGAGACCATCTCTATTTCGACATCACACATGGATTCCGTTACCTACCGATGCTTGTAATGGTACTTTGTAACTACTCCAAATTTTTGAAAAAAATAACAGTTGAAAGCATAACGTATGGCAACTTCGAGGTAGCACGCAAACTTGGGCACGGACTTATTGTAGATTTGCTTCCTCTCACAAAACTTCAAGATTGGACATACGCCGCAGGACAATATCTCGATAGCGGAAGCGTTGAAAAACTCGCCATATTGTGCAACGATGAAACAAAACTTGTCCTGCGTGAATCGTTGGGCAAAGACGAGGGAGCACGTAATCTAAAAAACTTTGTCTCTAAACTATCATCAGTGGTAGAGGAACGTCGTGCATGCAGAGGCATTGATATTATTCAGTCAAAATCACTAAAAGGACTGAAAGATGCCGCTGACATACTCGAAGAATCCACATTTATCAAACCATTTAATCCGATTTTTGAAAAGATAAAAAAATCACTTGTATCTTTCGATGAAAATGAAAATATCAGAAATGGTCTGTCTGCGGCAGTATGGTGTTACGACAACGGTCTGTATCAGCAATCTGCAACAATCCTGCAAGAATTTGTGGTTTCTTTTTTCTGTTTAAGGCATCAAATTGAGATTGCTGACGAGGAAAAACGTGAGTTGGTCAATAAAGCTTTCAATATAAGGGCGAACAACACCGATGAGAAAAACTGGATTGCCAAAGACGAACAGAAAACTAAAATACGAGAAATTTTAGGCGATGACTATTTCGCCAACGAGAAATTGATTGCGTACTTCCAAAATCTAACTGAGGTGCGCAATGACTTCAACCATTCAGGAATGCGTTCAAAACGTGCACCAATGAAACCAGCGAATATCAAAGAAAACATAAAGAAATGTATCTGCGGTTTTGCCGTATTATTGTTTAACATTAAAATTGAAAAATAATTCCACTATGCTCTTAAACCTCTCCAACCACCCCTCCACTTCGTGGAGTGAACCCCAACTTGCTGCCGCAGGCGGCAATGTCGTAGACCTTGCGTTCCCTCAGGTTGCCCCCGATGGCGACGAAGCCTACATAGAACAACTCGCCAATGATTACTACAACAAAATCAATGCAATGCCTAACATAGAAGCCGTCCACATTATGGGCGAGATGAATTTTACATATAGTCTTGTAAGCAAACTCAAAGCCCACAATATACGCTGCGTTGCCTCAACCACCAAGCGCGAAACCGTGGAAGAAAATGGCGTAAAAATTTCAAAGTTTAATTTTGTAAGATTTAGGGAATACTAAAATGCACCAAATCAAAACTTTAATAGTAAAATTCTCCCCTGAACTTGCTAAACATGAAGTGCCGTTGTTTAGGGGAGCGGTGATTGCGACCTCGGGCGGTGGAACGCTTTTTCACAACCACGTGGGCGACAATTACCGCTATTCGTATCCGCTGATTCAGTACAAACGTATTGGAAAATGTCCCGCCATCGTGTGCGTAGGTGCGGGCGTTGAGAGTATTGGCGAACTGTTTTCTAATGGAAACTTTTCTTTTGAAATTGGCGAGCGCACTGTGGATATGGAAATTGTGTCGATAAAAGCCAACAAAACCACCGTGCAACTATGGAACAGCAATTTCAATTATTCGCTCACCAATTGGTTGCCTCTCAATAGCGAAAACTACAAAAAATATATGCAATCTGAGTTGATGACCGATAAAATTGCACTCCTCGAAAAAATTTTAAAAGGTAATATTCTATCGTTTTTAAAATCTATGGGAGTATTTATCGAAGACGAACTAACGTGCAGTATAACAAGCATTTCGTCGAGTCATATCGAGCGTTACAAAAAACTCAGCCTTATGGCGTTCAACTTACAATTTTCTACCAACGTATCGCTGCCCCACCTTATAGGTCTTGGCAAAAATGCAAGTCTTGGCTTTGGTGTGGTAAGGGAGTGCAGATAATTTACAGAAATAGTTTACCAAATCCATCTTAATTTTGTAGATTTGGTAAAAAATTTTAATTTATGATAACAAATAGATATATAATCACATACAGCAATTTACTTAAAAATAGTTTACCAAATCCATCTTTTTTTTGTAGATTTGGTAAACTATTTTTATTTTTGAGGGCGGAATCGGTTATAAATCAACGCTTATGATAGGAAGAAAAAATGAACAAAAATTGCTATTGGATACTTTGCAAAGCGACGAATCTCAATTTGTGGCAGTGTATGGACGTCGACGTGTTGGCAAAACCTACCTTATTAGGGAAACTTTTGGATATAATTTTGCTTTTCAGCACACTGGATTGCAAAAAGGTAGCAAAACGGAGCAACTTAACGAGTTTAAACGTTCGTTAAAGAATGCAGGAATGAAAAATGTGCCACCGTTATCAAATTGGATGGATGCATTTTATGCATTGTGGGAGTTTTTGCAATCTCTTCCCGACGGCAAAAAGGTTGTTTTTATTGACGAACTACCTTGGCTTGACACTCCAAAGTCGAATATGGTAAGTGCTCTCGACCATTTTTGGAATGCGTGGGTCACCACTCGTAAAGATATAGTTCTTGTGGTGTGTGGCAGTGCTACTTCATGGATTATCAGCAAGATAGTAAGGAACTACGGTGGTTTGCACAATCGTCTTACAAGGCAGATTTATCTTGAACCATTTACGCTTTATGAATGTGAATTATATGCCAAGTCGAAACATTTGGGTATGAGCCGCCGTAATATTTTGGAAATATATATGGTTTTGGGCGGCATACCTTATTATTGGAGTTTTTTGAACAAAGGCGATAGTCAAGCGCAAAACCTTGACAAATTGTTTTTTAGCAAAAATGGAGAGTTGGTTGGTGAATACAAAGCCCTTTATTCGTCGTTATTTAAGAACCCAGAGTCGTATATAGAAGTCGTGTCGATCTTGGGACGAAAAAAAGCAGGAATGACCCGTCAGGAAATCATTGATGCTATCAAGAAAAACGAAGGTGGAAAACTTACCATCATTCTTGAAGAGTTAGAACAATGTGATTTTATCCGTTCATATAAATCAATTGGCAAAAAGAAAAAAGATACTGTGTTTCAGTTGATTGATAATTTTACATTGTTTTATTTCAAATTTATGGACGGCACAATAAAAATCGAAAAAAATTATTGGTCGAAAGTGATGCAAAAACCTATTTATAATGCGTGGAGTGGTTTGGCGTTTGAAAGAATTTGTTTGCAGCATATCGACCAAATTAAGAAGGCCTTGGGAATTTCGGGTGTTATCTGTAATGTTTGTTCATGGAATTACAGACCCAAAAATACAGACGAAAAAGGTGTGCAAATAGATTTACTTATCGACCGCGACGACAATGTAATCAACCTTTGCGAAATCAAGTTTTCAAAATCAGAATATGAAATTACAGCAGAATACGAACGAGAACTTTATCGTAAGGCTGAGGTATTCACTCGGGAAACAGGCACAAAAAAGGGAGTTGCAATAGTGATGATTACAACTTTCGGTCTTGTTGAAAACGAATGGAGCAACAATATCAACAAACAAATTGTTTTGGATGATTTGTTTCATTCGTAATTATTAAAATACAAAAATCATATCCCACATAGAGATTTTATACGTTCGCTGAGCGATGAGTTTTTCTTTTCCGATACCGAAAATCGAGTTTTACTTTCGTTTTCCGATACCGAAAATTTAAGTTTAATTTTGATTTCCGATACCGAAAATTCAATTTTAATTTGTATCTTTGCTACCTAAAATTCAAGTTTGAGATATGAAATACATTGAAAGAAAGATAGATAACGAACTTAAAGAATGGCGAGATACTATCAACAGAATGCCGCTCTTGATTCGGGGTGCAAGGCAGGTGGGCAAAACTTCAAGTGTTAGGCATCTTGGCGAAAGTTTTAAGTATTATGTGGAAATCGATTTGAACGAGCACAGAGAACTGCACAAACTTTTTACGCAAATGCTTACACCTCAGGAGATTTGCCGTCAAATATCATACATAGTCAACAAACCCATAGAAGCAGGCAAAACATTACTTTTTATCGACGAAATTCAAGCTTGTCCCGAGGCTATCAATAAGTTAAGGTATTTTTATGAACAATATCCCGAATTGCATTTGATAGCAGCGGGTTCGCTGTTGGAATTTGTGTTGGCAGATTTGCCTTCGTTTGGCGTGGGGAGAGTGAGATCTCTCTTTATGTATCCGCTTAGTTTTGAGGAATTTCTGTGTGCCAACGGAGAGAAATTGTTGGCGCAGGCATATCAAAATGCAAGTCCAGACAACCCTCTTGTTGAAATTGTTCACAACAAACTTCTTCAACGTTTCAGCACTTTTGTTCTTACAGGCGGAATGCCCAAAGTGATAATGGAATATATTGAAAGTCAAGATTTAAGGAAGTGTCAACTTGTGCTAAACGATTTGGTGGTTTCGTACAAAGATGACTTCAAAAAATACCGCAAAAGGATTTCCGAGGAACGCCTTTCGATGGTTTTGGAGTCTGTTGCCCGCCAACATTCAGGCAAATTCGTCTATTCCAACGTTAATGACAACTTATCGCTTAGTCAAGTTAAACTGACTTTGGAAATGTTGATTAAAGCAGGACTTGTTTATCCCGTGGTTCATACTGCCGCCAACGGAATACCTTTGGGAGCTGAAACCAACGAACGCTATCAACGTATGGCTCTGTTTGATACGGGTATTTTGCTTAGGATGTTGGGGCTGAATTTGGCTGAACTTTTTGTTAAAGGTATTGAGAATTTTTCTAACAAAGGTTCATTGGCAGAGATTTTCGTGGCAACAGAATTGGTAAAAAACTCGTCGTGTTACGAACCTTCGCAACTATTTTGTTGGCATCGCGAAAAAAAGGATAGTCAGGCGGAAGTAGATTTTGTAATTCAACGCGGCTCAGATATTATTCCTGTGGAAGTAAAATTCGGTACAAAAGGCAGTATGCAGAGCCTAAAAATTTTTATGAAAGAAAAAAACTCAAAATACGGTATCCGAACTTCGCTCGAAAATTTCTCTAACTACGAGAATATCAAGGTTGTTCCACTATATGCAATTTCTAATATTTTGAAATACAACTAATTATGTCAGAAAATATTACCCTTACACCCTCGCAACAAAATGCTTTCGATAAGATTGTAGCATTTGTTGTTGTGGGCAATATCGTACATCACAAAAAACAGCATATCAGTACATTTTCGTTGATTATCGCTGATAGTCAGCAGTTTCTTAATTCTATCGGGCAAAGAATCGAGTTGTGATTCTTCGTCTTCAATGCAACGTTTTATAATTTCATTGTCTTTAACACCCGCCTGAACAATCCGCTGCAAAATTTCTTCGGCACTAACATCGTGTTTTCGTCGGCTCATAAGTTACATGTTATAACAATCCTGTATAATAAATTGGCAAACAAGTTGTCATTCCGTCTTTGGCATAATCTTTTGAGTAAATAAGAAGTCTTTCTCCAATACGGCTTGAAAACTTTTCACAAAAAGCATCAAGTGATTTATGCGTTTTGTAACCTGATGATTTTACCTCAATCGGAACAATTTTATTTCCTTTTGAAAGTAGAAAATCTATCTCATAATTATGGTTGCTGTTAGGAACAGGAAATGTATAATAAAACAATTTGTTGCCTTGTGAATATAATATTTGCGCCACAAGATTTTCGTATATATATCCTAAATTTGCATCTAACTTATCGGATAAAAGTTTTTGATATATAATATTTTCAGTATATGACTTTTCCATAAATGCGAGTGTTACAAATAGTCCAGTATCAGCAAGAAACATTTTATAACGGTCGAAATCCTGAAACATTCCCATTCCAATGCCAGGGTCGTTAACATGATAAGCCATTACAACAGTTTTGCTATCTTCCAAATCTGAAATTATACTTGTAATCTTGTCAGTACGTTTATTTGACACAATACCACTTGCCATATATCTTGACGCATTGCTATTTAGTTGGTTTGGTATGGCTCGAAAAAGTTGCGAGGCTGTATTACCAACCGGATCTAATTTTCTCAAATCGCTTTCGTAGAGATCAAGAATTTCACGTTTTGTATCGTCTACCATTCGCATATCATTGTGGTTGATATACGCCTCCACAGCCTGAGGCATACCGCCAACAAGCATGTACAACCGTAAATCACGCATAAGTTTGCGATGTGTAGCCTCGCCAATCGGACGATGAAGATTATACGCTTGGCGTAAAAGTTCTGGCATATCTTGTTTGCCAATCGCCATGTAAAATTCATCAAAATCCATCGGGTGAAGCGTGATTTTTGTTTCTTCACTTGGAATTAGAATATCTTGGACGTTGCGTCGAATGCTGATTAAAGATCCTGTCTCAATGTAGTCGTATCTTCCGTCTGCAACTAAATGCTTAATTGCTTGACGTGCAAGTGGTTGAAATTGTACCTCATCGAAAATAATCAATGATTCACGTTTTTTTAATGAAACTCCGAAAATATTTTGAAGATTAATGAAGAAAAAATCTAAATCCATCATATCTTCAAATAACTCGTTGATACGTTTTGAGGCTTTTGAAAAATCAATCAAAATGTAAGATTTGTATTCATTTTGTGCAAAAGTTTTGGCAAGAGTCGACTTTCCGACACGTCTTGCACCCTCTATAAGTAGTGCGGAAGTGCCTTTGCGTTCGTTCTTCCAACGAAGCATTTTGTCATAAAGTTTGCGCTTAAAAATCATAATGTCTTAATTGTTTGAAATTCAGCCCAAAAATATTAATTTTGACCAAAATCCCCAAATTTTTTTTGCGGTTTTGTAGCCAAATCCCCAAATTTTTTTTGCGGTTTTGTAGTCAAATCCCCAAATTTTAATTGGTTATTTTTGTAACACTTTAATTCTCATTGATATAACAGATTATCAACTGACGCATCATTTCGTTGAACTCGCCGTCGGTTTCGCCCTTGGGAACGCTTACAACAGAAAATCCTCGTTTGCCGTGAAATACATTGATTTCTGCTTTTTTGAGTCCGAGTTTTATTTGCAACTTCTTAGCGTTTTGGATGTTAATAACATTATAAACCTCTGCTCCAACTTTGGAAATATATTCTTTTACCCCCGTTAAAAGTTCGTTGAGAATTTCGGGTACAACAGGTTCTGATTTTGGTTTTGACGTTTTGGAAACACGTACTTTTTGATCGAGGATTTGAAATCTGAATTGAATTGATTCCCGCCGCCGGGATTCGTTGTCGTCCGTCTTTGGTGGTGACAACAAAGCCTTCGTTGTCACGGTTTAGCGATGTGCCGTATGAATTGATTATAAGTTCCATAATTATTCCAAATGTTTTGTCTGTTGTATCGGCTCACGGTGGCAATCCCAAAAAGCCGAAATGTGGATTATATCGTTGTTATCAACATAATAAACCATTTTATCAATTTCATACCGCTTCTGCCATTTCTGAATGTTCTTCATGTTCAATTTCTTCGTCCCATTCGCGGAAAAGTTCTTCGTTGGTAACATAATCACCCTCTGAAAATTGCTTTTCTGCTTCATCAAGCATAGAATTGATTTCGTTCATTGTATATGGTTTTAATTTTTCCTGCTCTTGAAGTTTTTTTACGTAATCCGCCAACTGCTTGCTCAGCCAAAGCATATTGGCAGGAGAAAGCGTGCCGTAAAGATAATCACGTAGGTTTGTTAATGTTGCTGTACTCATAATATTAAATTTTTAATCATTTTTGTTGCAAATTTACTTTTTTATTCGTGAAAAAGAAGATCTTTTAATTAATTTCTACCGCCGTGAAGCAGTCTTCGTTTTTCTTTTTGTTGAAAGATTTTTTAAAAACGACATTTTACTTTTGTCGGGCGCGGAGTTTTGTTTTGTCGTCAAAGGCCTTTTGAGCGAGAGAGTATACCTCGTTCAAATATCCTGATTTTCTTAATGTTGTAATATCGGACGGCATATTTAGAGTGCGTTTTGGTTAATGCCGAAATTTAAAAAGTTTTTTGTGATAAACCAAATATTTTTTGCAGAAATTATTAATTATTTTTATTTTTGTAAAAATTTTTAAAAAGTTAGAGATTATGACAACACTACAATTGAATGCGGAGTTTTTTACATTGATGGGTCAAGTTGCAGATGATGAGGTAATTATGCAAAAAATTGTCAATTACCTAAAAACATTGGTCAAAAAGAAAAAAGACCCGACGGAAATGACGGAAGAGGAGTTTTTTGCTAAAATAGAAAAATCGGAAAAGCAATTTGAGGAAGGGAAATTTACGACGTTGCAACCCGGAGAAAATGTCTTGGATATGTTAAAAAGGTGTGGCTATGTATAGAGTTAATTTTTCTGAAATTGCTAATTTGGATTTAGCCAAATTGGCGAAGAGCGAACCGAAAGCCTTTCAAAAGGCTTTGCGCTATGTTGAGGAATTGAAAGAACACCCGAAAACCGGCACTGGACATCCTGAACCGTTGAAAGGTGTGCCTTTGAATCGTTGGAGTAGACGAATAACGGACAAACATCGTTTGGTTTACAGAATTTTTGAAACCGAAGTATATGTTGAAGTTATTTCGGCATACGGGCATTATAAGGATAAGTAATTTTAAAAAAAAAGTCTTGACCAACGGTAGATTTTTTCGTGAAAAACTTAAAAAAAAATTGGTTAGGAAAAAATCATTTTTTATTTTTGTAATTGAAAGTTTGTCATGCTCTTTGACATACTGAAAAAAAATAGGATATTTGAAAAGTCTTAGATAAAATTAAAGAAGTATGGGTTTGAAAAAGGCGTAGCACAACCTACGCGTGCTTTTTAACGAATTTTTACATTTTTAAGAGTTTGAAAGTTTACAGTCCCAAAAATGGTAGCGATACTTTACATCAAAAGTAAAGTTTACTGTAATGGATTTATCTTAAAATTTCTTAAAATCTTTTAAAATCCTGTTAAAATAGAACCCTAACTCTCTGACGCTCTGATAGTTCTAAAAGTTGCAGTCAGAGAGCATATTCCATTAGAACAAGGATTAAGACTCTGTTTTCATTTTTCTGTCCTCCATTTATTTGTTAGGTCAGAGAGCATATTCCATTAGAACAAGGATTAAGACTCTCTTTAATTGTTCCATTTTTTTTGAGGGGATTAAAAAAATAATAAAATAATACACGAAAAAAAAAATAGACTTACTTTTTACGGCAATACATATTAAAAAAAATAAACATAAAAAAAGCGTCTTGGAAAGTTTCCCAAGACGCTTTTAAAATTTTTAAGGTAATATAAAATCAAAGCATATCTTTTACACCGAGATTGCGCCCTTTATTGTCGGGTGGCATTGATAGTTTTCTAACGTGAAATCTTCGTATTTGAACGAAAAAATATCTTTGACTTCCGGATTAAGTTTCATTGTCGGTAGCGGATAAGGTTCGCGCGAGAGTTGCAAATTAACCTGCTCTAAATGATTGAGATAAATATGCGCATCTCCTATGGTGTGAACAAAATCCCCTAATTCAAAACCGCAAACCTGAGCCACCATCATCGTCAAAAGTGCGTAAGATGCTATATTAAAAGGTACGCCCAAAAAACTATCGCCACTGCGTTGATAAAGTTGGCACGAGAGCCTATTGTTATTGACATAAAACTGAAACATAGTATGACACGGAGGCAAAGCCATATCATCAACATCAGCGGGATTCCATGCCGAAACGATATGACGGCGCGAATCAGGATTCTTTTTCAATCCTTCGATTAAATTTTTAATTTGATCAACCTCAGTGCCTTGCGGAGTTCTCCAATGCCGCCACTGATAACCGTAGACCGGACCTAAATCGCCGTTTTCGTCAGCCCATTCGTTCCAAATTCTTACACCGTTGTCTTGAAGGTATTTGACGTTTGTGTCCCCGTTCAAAAACCATAACAACTCGTAAATGATTGATTTTAAATGCACTTTTTTGGTCGTAACGAGCGGAAAACCCTCTGAAAGCGGAAATCTCATTTGATAACCAAAATAACTGATTGTTCCCGTACCCGTGCGGTCTTGTTTTTTTGTTCCTTTGTCAAGTATTGTTTTTAATAAGTCAAGATACTGTTTCATTTTTTTCTGTTTTGAATTTCATCGCGGATTACAGATGCAAACTCGTAATCCTCTTTTTCTATTGCTTTTTGAAGTATTTCGTGCAGTTCTCTGTCTGTCATGATTTCAAGGTTTGGTTTTGACACCGAATAGTTCGGGTTATCAAAAACATAACCCGCTTTGCTCAAAACTACTTCGTATGTGTAAATCGGACAGCGGAATTTTAACGCAATTGCCACCGCATCCGAGGTCCTTGCATCAAGCCTTACAATGTCATCGTCGGAGGCTCCGGGTATGCGGCAGACTATTTCCGCATAAAAAATACCTTTTTCAACGTTGGTTATAATGCTTTCAACAACCTCAATATTAAATGATTGCGCAAATCTGAAAACAAAATCATACACCAACGGACGCTGTGGCGTAATGCCGTCCAATTCGATGGCGATCGCCTGAGCCTCCGAAATTCCTATCACAACAGGCAATTTCCGATTACCGCCCCTTTCCGCTAAAATCAGCGTGTAGGCGTTCTCGTAGTTGCCTTGATTGGCTATTTCTTCTACTGACAGAGCTATTTTTTCCATAGAAAAACGTATAAAAAAAGTTTTAGCAAAAATAATAAAAAAAACTTGAAAAAAAAATTTGGTAATAAGAATAAAAAGCAATAATTTTGCAGCACTAAAAAATATTTTTAATCCGTCGGAAGGTTTTTTAAGCGATTGACGAAAAACGTTACCGCCTTACCGGCACAAATTTAATTACAAAATGTACGCAATAGTAGAAATTTTAGGTCAACAATTCAAAGTTGAAAAAGACAAAAAAGTGTATGTACACCGTCTTAAAAACGAAGAAGGCAGCAATGTAAGCTTCGATAACGTTCTTTTAGTAGACAACGAAGGCGATGTAAAAGTAGGCGCACCGAAAGTAGAAGGCGCAAAAGTATCTGCTAAAGTTCTTAAACATCTCAAAGACGACAAAGTTGTCGTTTTCCACAAAAAACGCAGAAAAGGTTATGCTGTTAAAAGAGGACACCGTCAGTTTTTAACTCAAATCCTTATTGAAGACATCAGTCTTTAATTTTTTAAGGTAATCTAAGCGTTAGAAAAAGAGAATTTTAAAAAAAATTATTGTTGAATTTTACGAAAAAATTTTAGAAAGAAATGGCACATAAGAAAGGTGTCGGCAGTTCGAGAAACGGCCGCGAATCACACAGCAAACGTTTAGGCGTTAAGAAATACGGCGGCGAAGCAGTTATCGCCGGCAACATTATTGTTCGTCAGAGAGGTACTCAGCACTATCCCGGCAAAAACGTTGGTATGGGCAAAGACCACACTCTTTTTGCTTTGACGGACGGTACTGTAAAATTCGAGATTAAAGGCAAAGATAAGAGCTTTGTTAATGTAATCGAGAACGTTGAAAACGCAAAATAAACATAACCGTTTTCCGTATTGGAAAATCGGATAATATATGTTAAACCTTTTTTCAACTCCTGAGCTTAATTTTATCTAAAAAATGGCTTAGGAGTTGTTTCTGTAATCATTTAAGTTCATCATGCTGTTAGTAAAAACGATTGTAGACAATCCGGAATTTGTCATTGAGCGTTTAGCAATTAAAAACCGTGATGCAAGGGCTTCGGTTGAAAAAATAGTTGCTTTGGACAAAGAAAAACGTGAAATCCAGAAGCAATTAGAAGACAACAAAGCAGAACAAAATGCTTTAGCTAAAAAAATCGGCGAATTTTTCAAAGCCGGCAACAAAGATGAAGCCGATAAAGCCAAAAACCGTTCTACGGAACTCAAGAATATTATCAAAGAGCAGGAAGATAAGTTTCAGGCTTTGGACAAAGAATTGAACGATACGTTGGTTCTTCTTCCTAACCTTCCTTACGAACTTGTTGCTCCCGGCAAATCGGCCGAGGATAATGTTGAAATCCGTCGCGGTGGCGAAAATCCTAATTTTGATGGTTTTGAACCGCTTTGCCACTGGGATTTGGCTAAAAAATACGATATTATAGATTTTGCAACTGGTGTTAAAATCACTGGTGCAGGATTTCCCCTTTACAAAGGCAAAGGTGCAAAACTTCAACGCGCTTTGATTAATTTCTTCCTTGATGAGGCAGAAAAATCAGGTTATCAAGAAGTTGAGCCGCCTGTTTTGGTAAACGAGGCTTCGGGTTTCGGTACGGGTCAGTTACCTGACAAAGAGGGTCAGATGTATCACTGTGAGGTTGATAATTTGTATCTTGTTCCCACGGCAGAGGTTCCCGTTACGAATATTTACCGTGACGAAATTCTTGATGTTAAGCAACTTCCTATCAAACATTGTGCTTATACACCTTGTTTCCGTCGTGAGGCAGGCAGTTATGGTTCAGACGTTAAAGGTCTTAACCGTTTGCACGAATTTGACAAAGTGGAATTGGTTCAAATCGTTCACCCCGACAAGAGTTACAAAGCGTTGGACTTAATGGTTCTTCACGTTGAAAACTTGTTGAAAAAGTTGAAACTTCCTTACAGAATTATCCGTCTTTGCGGTGGCGATATGAGTTTTACCTCTGCTATGACCTACGATTTTGAGGTTTGGTGCGCAGCTCAAGGCAAATGGCTTGAAGTAAGTTCGGTTTCTAACTTTGAAACATTCCAAGCTAACCGCTTAAAACTCCGTTTCAGGGACGAAGGCGACAAGAAAACAAAACTTTGTCATACCCTTAACGGTTCGGGTCTTGCATTGCCGAGAATTGTGGCTTCGATTTTGGAAAATTATCAAAAAGGCGACAAAATCGAAATTCCCGAAGTTTTAAGACAATATACACATTTTGATTCTATTGAATAATAGTATTATTTTAAAATACTGACTATTAGTTTTTTTCTAATAGTTTTTGATGAAGATTTTTTGTCATAGTATTAAGTTCTGCGCTCTTGTCAGGCAGCCTTTTTTAGGATGTTTGCAGGGGCGCAGTTACTTTTTTTAGCTTTTGATGTTGTTATAATAAAAAAAACTCCAAAAAAATATTTTTTGTATTATCTTAAAAAATAAGTAGTTAAATAGTTTTATAAATAAAAAGTGGCTGAAAGTGGTTGAAAGTGGTTGTAAAATGAATAATTATTTCTAATTTTGAGTGTTTTTTTAAAATGAACTATCATGTGCATTTTTACGGGAGATTTTCAAATAAAAATTGACGCAAAAGGGCGTTTTGTCTTGCCTTCCGCATTTTTAGAGCAAGCGGAGAGCGAGGGAGGGCGTACTTTTGTTATCAAAAAAGACATCTACGAAAAATGCTTGATACTTTACACACAAAGCAGTTGGCGGGAGAGAGCTGAGGCTGTCAAAGCCCGTCTTAATCCTTTTAACAGACAACATAACAGCTTTTTGAGGGAGTTTTTCAAAGATACGGCAGAGGCCGCTTTGGACTCTAACAACCGATTATTAGTTCCGAAACGGTTGGCGGAGGAGGTTTCGCTCGAAAAGGACATTATTGTTATCGGGTTAGGCGACAAAATTGAGCTTTGGAGTGAAGAAGTATTTAATAATTCACGGGTTTCACCTCAAGAGTTTGCTGCTATGGCGCAGGAACTTTTGGGTGGGGACTTGAATTAGTTTTTTGTTATAAGAAAAAAAGAAAAAACTTAAAAAAATACTATGGCTGAATATTTATATCATACTCCCGTTATGAAACGGGAATGTATCGAAGGCTTGGCGATAAAACCCTCTGGTGTTTACGCTGACGTAACCTTTGGCGGAGGCGGACATTCAAGAGAAATTCTTAAACATTTAGGATCTCAGGGGCGGCTTTTTGTTTTTGACCAAGACTTAGATGCAGCCGATAATGTTCCTCAAGATGAGAGAATTGTGTTTTTCAGAAGTAATTTCAGATATTTCGCGCAGTTTTTGCGGCTTGCGGGCTGTGAAAAAATTGACGGCATAATTGCTGACCTTGGAGTATCGAGTCATCATTTAGATGTTGCGGACAGAGGTTTTTCGTTCAGATTTGATGTGCCTTTGGATATGAGGATGAATCAAAATGCGGGTTTTGACGCAATGGAGCTTGTTAATACTTATGGTGCGGAATCCCTGAAAAAAATATTTTTAGAATACGGGGAAATCAAAAACGCATGGAAACTTGCTCAAAACATAGTTTCTTATCGTGGAGCAAAAAAAATCGAAACGGTCGGCAATCTTATTGAAGCTGCCGGCAATTGCGTTCCGAAATTCAATGAAAACAAATACCTTGCTCAAATGTTTCAGTCTATTAGGATCGAAGTTAATAAGGAAATCGAGGTATTGCAAGAGTTCCTTTTAAGGACTGCCGGGGCGTTGAAACCGGGAGGAAGGTTTGTAATAATGACTTACCACTCGTTGGAGGACAGACCGGTGAAGAATTATCTTAAAACCGGAAATTTTCAAGGTAAGGAAGAAAAAGACGTTTACGGCAATTTGATTTCGCCATTTGAACTTGTTAATCGCAAGGTGATAATACCTTCGGACGAGGAGCTCGAAAAAAATCCGCGTTCTAGGAGTGCAAAATTAAGAATTGCCGAGCGCACTGTTTATTAATGAAAAGAACTATAAAAAAATTAGACTCAAAAATTAAATGACGTTGGACGAAGATTTATTAAACAACGAGGAAAACGACAAAACAGATGAAAATCAAGAAAATGAAAATGACCGGCAAATTCTGAACGAGGCTTACGATAGAGTTTCGTCCTCGGGAAAAATTCCTTCGCTTGACGATTATTTCAATACGGGGCAGGAATTAGGCGATCCTTTCAGTATTTCTGACACTCAGGGCGGTATCGGAAAGAATTTGGGCGATCCGGAATTTTCTTCATTTCGTTTCAATGACGATGGTGTTAATTATGAAAACGAGGAGGAGAATCAAACCGAAGAGCCTGAGGCGGGAAAGCTTCAAGAGCCGGAAACGTTCAATCTTAAATCCATTATCGACGGAAGTTTTTTCGTTCAGGAGAGATTTTCCAAAATTTTCCCGTTTATATTGTTTTTGGTTGCAATAGCGATTGTGTATATTTCAAACCGTAATATTGCCGAATCGCTGATAAAACGAAATATTGTTTTAAGGCAGGAGGTCAGAGAGTTGAAAGCGGAATCTATCACGATAGCCGCCGAACTTATGAATATTAGTAAGGAAACTGAAATTGCAAAACGTATTGCGCAAAAACAATTAGGTATTTACGAGCAAAAAGAACCGCCTAAAATTTTTGTTATTGAAAAGTTTAAGAGGGCTGATTCCTTGAAAACTTCCGTTAACAAAAAGGATAAAAATGCGAATTACTTCAAGGATTTTGAAGACGAATTTAAAAAATGAACGAATGACGGAGTCGAATATAAAACGGAATATAACTATCAAATTGTTTTTGATATACGGCTTAATGGTGTTGGCTTTGATTGCTGTTGTCATCAAAATTATTGTTCTTCAGTCTCAGGACCCTGATACATGGAAAGATCAGATGCTGACAATCAAAGAGAGTGCTATTGAACCGTTAAGAGGCGATGTTTGTGATACTTACGGAAGGGTTTTAGCGACCTCCATGCCGCTTTATACTGTCCGTTGGGATTTAACGATAAAGCCTTTGGATACCTCGTACAATAAGTATATTGACACTTTGTGTGCTTGTATGAGCGGACTTTTCAAGGACAAAACCGCTAAAGAGTACAAAGAATATTTTGAAGCGGGTCGCAAATCCAAACGCAATACATATTTCCTTGTGAAAGACAAGGTAAGTTTTACGCAGGTTAATGCGTTGAAGAAATTTCCGATTTTTAAGTTCGGAAGATATTCAGGCGGTATTATCATAGAACAGAATTATTCGAGGGTTTTGCCGCATAAATCTTTGGCACAAAGAACAATAGGTTATGTTAATAGTTCCGGCTCGGCTGTCGGAATGGAAGGTGCTTTCAATGATATTTTGTACGGAAAAGTCGGCATGAAACTTCTTGAAAAACTGCCTTCCGGTGATTATCACCCCGTAAATTCTTTTTATGCGGGGGAGGACGAAATTGAGCCTGAGGACGGTAAAGATGTTATTTCTACGATTAACGTTAATATTCAGGATATAGCCGAAAAAAGTTTGTTACGACAGCTTACGCGGCATCATGCAAAACATGGTTGCGTTATTGTAATGGAGGTTAAAACGGGAAAAATCCGTGCGATTGCCAATCTTGATATGCAGAAAGATAGTGTAAGTTACGGTGAAAAATTTAATTCAGCCGTCGGAACGGCTATGGAGCCGGGTTCGACCTTTAAGTTAGCTACGCTTATAACCGTTATGGAAAAAACGGGTTGCAGTATAGACGATTCGATTGACATTGGCGACGGAACTTTTACGATTTATAATCATACGATTAAGGATGACCACTTGATGGTCGGAAAACATTCCATAAGGGAAATTTTTGAAAAATCTTCTAACGTTGGAATGTCAAAACTTGTTTACGAAACTTTTAAGGATAATAGTTCCGAATTTGTGGACAGGCTTTATCAAATGCACCTTAATAAATTAACGGGAATAGAAATTCCCGGTGAGGCAATGCCTTACATAAAATATACTGACGATAAATTATGGTCTGGTGTATCTTTGGCGCAGATGTCCTACGGTTATGAAGTATCGCTTTCACCGCTTCAGACTTTGGTTTTTTATAATGCCATTGCTAACAACGGCGTTATGTTGAAGCCTCATTTGTTGGAGGCAGTACGTTCGCACGGTGAGATTACGAGTATTGTAGAGCCGGAGATTCTTAACTCGTCGATTTGCAGCAAAGAAACTTTGGAAAAAGCTCATATTTTGTTGAGGGGAGTTGTGGAAAACGGAACGGCAAAAAATATTAAATCCGATAAATATTCAATTGCAGGCAAAACCGGTACGGCTCAGATTGCAAAAGGTAAATCGGGTTATAAAGATGAAACGGGTATTTCGTATTTGGCATCGTTTGTGGGATATTTCCCCGCCGAGAAACCGAAATATTCATGTATCGTCGTAATCAGTACGCCGACTAAGTTTTCATATTACGGAAGTACTGTTGCGTGTCCTGTGTTTAAGGATATTGCTGACAAATTGTATTCTCAGGATAAGGAATTGCACGTCGGCAAAGATTTTTATTTGCTCAACGGTAACGACCAAAGGCATTTACCCGTAGCTAAGGGCGGCGACAGAGCAGTGTTGGACAGACTTTTCAGCACGTTTAATATTATGGCAGAAAATGTTGAAAATTCAAATACGCCTTTTGTTTATACCTCCAAAGGTAACAATGCGGTAAGGCTTGACCCCGTTTCAACGCGCAAAACCGTTATGCCTGATGTCAGGGGTATGGGATTAAGAGATGCGATGTATATTTTAAGAACTAACAATCTTAACGTTACGGTTATCGGTAGGGGCATGGTCAGAAAACAATCTGTTTCTCCCGGTGCTGCTATTAAATCCGGTACGAAAGTAACGATTGAGTTAGGATAAAAAATTGACAATCAACAATTAAAAAAATTGAAATATTATGGAACTGAAAAAAATATTTGAACGCATTAAAATACTTGAAGTTCACGGCGTTATGGATAATGTAGAAATCCATGATGTTACGGCAGACTCAAGGAAAATCAACGATAATACTTTGTTTGTTGCCGTAAAAGGAACAAAAGCTGACGGACACGCTTTTATCGGTGATGTCGTTAAAAAAGGAGTTAAAGCTGTGGTTTGCGAGGAATTTCCTCAAGATTTTTCGCAAAACGTTTGTTATATCAAAGTTGAGGATAGTCATGACGGTTTAGGAAAAATTGCATCAGCTTTTTATGGCTATCCCTCTGAAAAACTCTCGCTTGTAGGCGTTACGGGAACTAATGGCAAAACAACGACGGCTACATTGCTTTATCAACTTTTTAGAGCTGCCGGTTTTAAATCGGGTTTGCTCTCTACCGTTGAAAACTATGTTGAAACCGAAGTTTTTCCGACCTCTAACACAACGCCCGATCCTTTGACTATAAATTCGCTTCTCTCGAAAATGGTTGAAAAGGGTTGCAGTTATTGTTTTATGGAGGTTAGTTCGCACTCCGTGGTTCAAAAAAGAATTTCGGGCTTGAAATTCAAACTCGCGATTTTTTCAAACATTACGCTTGACCATTTGGATTATCACAAGACGTTTCAGGAGTATATCAAAGCTAAAAAAATGTTTTTTGACAATCTTGATGAAGAGGCTTTTGCGCTTACTAACGGTGATGACAAAAACGGCAAAGTCATGGTTCAAAATACTAAAGCCCAAGTTAAGACTTACGGTTTGAAAGGTTTTTATGATTTCAACGCTTCGATTTTGGAATGTGGTTTTGAGGGTATGCTGCTCAATATTTGCGGCAAAGAGATGTGGAGTTTCTTGCCGGGAGTTTTCAATGCTTATAATCTTTTGGCGGTTTATTCTTCGGCTGTTTTGTTGGGATTGACTCAAGACGAGGTTTTAACGAAATTGAGTGCATTACATTCTGTTAAAGGCAGGTTTGATATAGTTAATATTAACAAAATAACGGCCATTGTGGATTATGCGCACACGCCCGATGCTTTGGAAAATGTGTTGAATACGATTAACAATATCAGAAAAGATTTGTGTTCGCCCACGACACTAATAACGGTTTGCGGTTGCGGTGGCGATCGTGACAAATCGAAACGTCCGTTGATGGCGCAGATAGCTTGCAAACTTTCAGACAAGGTGATTTTAACTTCGGATAATCCGCGAACTGAAAATCCTGATAGCATTTTGGACGATATGTTTGCGGGGCTTAAAAGTGAGGATTTAAGAAAGTCTGTTCGTATAACAGACAGAAAATCAGCTATTCAGACGGCAAGCATGATGGCAAAACCCGGCGATATTATTCTTATTGCCGGCAAAGGTCATGAAAACTATCAGGAAATTAACGGTGTTAAACATCATTTTGACGATAAAGAAATTGTTACGGCGGCATTGTCGTAGAGTTGTTGTGTACAACGTCTGAAAAAAACGGATAAAAATGTTATATTATTTATTTGACTATTTACAGCAGTTTAATTTTCCGGGAGCGAGATTGTTCAGTTATATTTCGTTCCGTTCAGCAATGGCGGTTATTATATCGCTTGTTTTCACGATGTCGGCAGGAAAAAGGCTTATTGGATATTTGAGAAGAAAACAAGTTGGTGAAACTGTCAGAAGCCTTTATCTTGAAGGTCAGAATCAGAAAGCAGGAACGCCGACAATGGGCGGAATAATTATTATTGGTGCGATTTTGTTGCCGGTGATTTTGTTGTGTGAATTAGGAAATATTTATATTATATTGCTGATTTTCACAACAATATGGCTTGGTATAATCGGTTTTGTAGACGATTATATCAAAATTTTCAGAAAAAATAAGGACGGTCTGAAAGGTACGTATAAACTTATCGGTCAGATTTTCTTGGGAATTGTTATCGGTACGGCTATTTATATGAGTCCCGATATTGTTGTCAGAGAAAACGTTAAGATTGAAACTCAAGACGTTAAGGAACTTTTGGAGGAGGCTCCCGTTCAAAAGGCTGTTTCCGGACAGCATAAAACCTATTCTGACGTTAAGTCTTTGAAAACCACCGTTCCTTTTCTGAAAAACAATGAGTTTGATTACTCAAAAATAGTTTGGTTTTTAGACAGCAATAAATACGGATGGGTTGCCGGAATAATTTTTATTCTGATTGTAACCTTTATTATTACCGCAGTGTCGAACGGCGCCAATATCACCGACGGTATTGACGGACTTGCCTCAAGTACTTCGGCGGTATCGGCTGCCACACTGCTTGTTTTTGCATACGTTTCGGGCAACGTGATTTTTTCGCAGTACCTTAATATAATGTACATTCCCAAAGCGGGTGAATTAGTGGTTTTTACTTCGGCTTTTATCGGTGCGACGGTTGGCTTTTTGTGGTACAATGCTTATCCGGCTCAAATTTTTATGGGCGATACCGGAAGTTTGACCATAGGTGGAATAATTGCCGTTTTAGCGGTTTTAATCAGAAAAGAACTTTTAATACCGGTTTTCTGTGGGATATTCCTCGTTGAAAATCTGAGTGTTATGTTACAAGTTTGGTATTTTAAGCGGACAATTAAAAAATATGGTCAGGGATTGCATTTGTTTTTGATGGCACCGCTTCATCATCATTTTCAGAAAAAAGGTATGCACGAATCTAAAATCGTTGCAAGGTTTCTGATTGTTGCAATTGTTTTGGCTGTGGTTTCAGTATTAACGTTAAAGATAAGATAATGAGTAAGATAGTAGTTTTAGGAGCAGGCGAAAGCGGTGTCGGTGCGGCGCTTTTAGCAAAGAAAAAAGGTTTTGAGGTTTTCGTTTCGGATTTCTCAGCGATTAAAGATAATTTTGTATCGGAGTTGAAGTCTCTTGATATTGATTTTGAACAAGGCGGACACACCTTGGAGAAAATCCTTGATGCTCAAGAGATTATAAAATCACCGGGTATTCCCGAAAAAGCTCCTGTTATAAAAGCTGCAAGAGAGAAAAATATTCCTATAATTTCGGAAATTGAGTTTGCCGGACGTTATTTGGATAAAAATACCAAAACAATATGCGTTACGGGTAGCAACGGCAAAACAACGACTACTGAGTTGATTTATAAGATGTTGAAAGATGCAAAAGTAAACGTAGAAATGGGCGGAAATATCGGAATGAGTTTTGCCCGTCAGGTTGCTTTAGCTAAAGAAAAAATTGACTATTATGTTTTGGAATTGTCAAGTTTTCAGCTTGATGATATGTATGATTTCCGAGCAGATGTTGCTGTTTTGTTGAATATAACACCCGATCATTTAGACCGTTACGACGGAAAAATGGAAAATTATGCGGCATCAAAATTCCGTATTATTCAGAATCAAACGGATGAGGACGGTTTCGTATATTTTGCTGAAGATGAACTTATTGCAAAAGAAATTATGAACCGTGGTCTTAATCAGAAACTTTATCCGTTTTATATCACAGAACAAAATACGCAACTCAGAAAAGGCAGTTATGCCTATTTTGACGAAGATACGATTGATATGAGGACTTCTGACGGTGAGTTTTCTATAATTACCAATGTATCAGAGCGTTTCAAATTGAAAGGCGTTCATAATTATTGCAACGTGATGTCAGCATTGCTTGTTATGCAGCATCTTGGTATTGACATAACGGGTGCGCTTCTTACCGCTGAAAATTTTTCTCCGATTGAGCATAGAATTGAGCCTTCAGGTGTTTTAAACGGTGTTAATTACATTAACGATTCCAAAGGCACTAACGTTGATGCTGTAAAATGTGCATTACAATCGGTTAGCGGTAAAGTCGTTTTGATTTTGGGCGGTGTTGATAAAGGCAACGATTATTCGATGATTTATCCTCAAGTTGATGAAAAAGTTGTGAAAATTGTTGCAATGGGCGTTGATAACACTCCGATTCACAAGGCTTTTGACCAAAAACTTCCCGTTTATGATGTCAGAAGCATGAAAGAATGTATTGACAAATGTGTTGAAATCGCTGAGCCGGGGCAGACGGTTTTGTTATCGCCGGCGTGCGCAAGTTTTGACCTCTTTACTTGTTACGAGGACAGAGGTGAACAATTCAAAGCCGAAGTTAAACGAAGAATTGGCAATTAACAATTAACAATTAACAATTAACAATTGACAATTAAAAATTGAAAATTGAAAAAAAGTGAAAAATGAAAATGAAAAAGAATTATTTTTTGTGCGATGAATAAGGTTTTTGATTTTTTGAAAGGCGATAAAGCGATTTGGGTGATGATAATGATCCTTTCGCTTGTGAGTATAGCCGAGGTTTACAGTTCAACCTCGATGTTAGCTTACAAGTATAAAGGAGGCAACACCGTTTTTTATATGCTCAGACATTTGGGTTTCATGGCATTAGGTTTTACAGTGATGTTTTTGGCAAGTCATTTTCCTTACAAATATTATCACAAATTGGCAGCACCTATGTTGTGGACAGCCGTTGTTTTGTTGCTTTTAACTCTTTTTACGGGAGCTTCCACAAATGAGGCAAGGCGTTGGTTTACAATACCTTTTGTCGGCGTGAAGTTTCAGACTTCGGATTTTGCGAAGGTCGCTTTGATGATTTATTTGGCAAAAGTGATTACTAAAGCGCAAGAGTCTCCTGAGGCTTTGTTTGATGGTTTTAAAAAGTCAATTATTGCGATCGGTCTTGTTTGTGGTTTGATTTTGCCGGCTAACTTTTCAACCGCCTTTTTAATCGGAGTTGCCTCATTGGTGGTTTTGTTCATGGGCAAAATGAAATCTAAATGGTTGCTATCTACGATAGGCATTGCAATCGTGGCTTTTATGCTTTTTATTGCATACGCTAAAATATCGGGAATCCAATCAAGGGTCGGTACATGGTCGAAACGTATTGAAACTTTTTTTTCGCCTAAGGATAATCACGGTGATGATTTTCAGGCTCAACAGTCCAAAATTGCAATTGCTTTAGGCGGAATTTTCGGAAAAGGTCCCGGTAACAGTCAGCAGCGTAATGTTTTACCGCATCCGTATTCCGATTTTATTTTTGCCGTTATCGTCGAAGAAGGAGGTCTTGCGGGGGCAATCGGAATTATTGCTGTTTATTTGATATTTTTTTATCGGTGCATTGCAACTGTAAAAAAATGTGAAACTACTTTCCCTGCCTTTTTGGTGTTAGGGCTTTCGCTCAATATAATTTTGCAAGCGGTGGCGAATATGCTTGTGGCGGTCAATATAACGCCTGTAACGGGGCAGCCTTTGCCGTTTGTGAGCATGGGCGGTACTTCAATGCTTTTCAATTCTTTTGCCGTCGGGGTGATAGTCAACGTTTCGCGTTATGCCGGCAAGCAGGAAACTGTTGAAGACATTGAAGAAAAAACCGAAGTGGAAGAAATAGAGGATTATCCGTTTATTGCGGGATAAAAAATATAAGAATTATGAAAATATTAATTTCTGGCGGTGGTACGGGCGGGCACGTTTTTCCGGCTATCGCAATTGCTCAAGCTCTGAAGAGAATTGATGAAAATATCGAAATTCTTTTTGTCGGTGCTTTGGGGAAAATCGAAATGGAAAAAGTTCCGGCGGCAGGCTTCAAAATTATAGGTTTGCCTTCAGCCGGTATTCAAAGAAAAAATATTTTTAAAAATATAACTCTGCCTTTCAAGCTCTTGAAGTGTATGTCGATGGCAAAAAAAATAATTAAGGATTTTGCCCCTGACATTGCTGTCGGAGTAGGAGGTTATGCAAGCGGACCGGCTTTGAGAGCATCTGCAAAGGCGGGTGTGCCGGTTGTGCTTCAAGAGCAAAATTCTCATGCCGGAGTTACGAATCAGATTCTCGCAAAAAAAGCAGTTAAAATTTTTACCGCTTATCAGAATATGGAAAAATATTTTGACAAGGATAAAATTCTTTTAACCGGCAATCCCGTCCGTCCTGATATTATAAATAATACAGCCGAGAGGGATGAGGCGTTGGAGTTTTTTAATTTGAAAAAAGACAAAGTTACGGTACTTTCTATCGGAGGGAGTCTTGGAGCTGGGACTATCAACAACAGCATTATGAAATTTGTTGAACAGTTTCAAAATGCAGGTATTCAGATAATTTGGCAGACAGGAAAATATTATTACGATAATATTGAGAAGGAACTTCAAAACAAAAATTGTCCTGATATTCATGCGATGCCTTTTATAAAGCGTATGGATTTGGCTTACAAGGCTGCTGACGTTGTGGTTTCAAGGTCGGGAGCGTTGTCGGTTTCAGAACTTTGTATTGCGGGAAAACCTGTTATTTTTATTCCCTCGCCTAATGTTGCCGAAGATCATCAGACAAAAAACGCTTTAGCACTTGTAAATCAGGATGCAGCCTTGATGCTAAAGGATAGTGAAGCTTTAGAAAAGTTCTTTACGGTTGTCAATGAGTTATGTAAAGATGAAAAAAAACAAACTTTACTTAAAAATAATATAAAAAAATTGGCTATTTTAAATTCATCTGATATTATTGCAAAGGAAATTTTAAATTTAGCAAAAAAATAAATATGTATGTTTTGACAAACAAAAAAAAATATTTACTTTTACGCTGAAAAAAATTATAATGATATGAAACGTACAAGTTTGTTTATATATGTTATGGTAGCTGCTTTAACAGTCTTATTGTCAAGTGCTTGCAATACGAACTTAGGCAGTGCCGTTCCATTTTCGGGTAAAACCAAATCGGAGGTTTGTTTGGCAGAACAGGTCTCTACTGCGGTTGATAAGATGGCTCAATCTTACGGACGCTTGGATGAATTGACCTTTCAGGATAGTTTTGATAATGCTTTAAATGGCGTATTATCAAATTGTTACGTTGGTTATGAACCTACGAATCTCGTTGATACTCTCGTTAGAAAGAAGATTAACATTCTTAATCTTTACCGTCAGGCTTTTAAGGAGTATGCTTTGCTTTCTGACGAAGGTTTTACTGGCAAACAAAATGCTTTTTCGCAGTGCTGTCTTAATATTCAGAACGAGTTGACCTCTTTAGGCGACAGTGCCTCAATAGTTTACGCTAAAGCTATCGGCACGCATCTAAAATCTACCCGTTACGACCAAAACGATGTCGCTAAAATTTTGTTGGTGGCTTTGGAGGAAATTTGGGCTCGTGATACAAAACAAGCACAATCTGTTGTCAATAATAATTTCATACAATATCAGTCAGCCGTAGAAGCCGTTCCTGATAACGCTTTTTCGGAAGAAAAACTTACGAAATACGTTTATCAGCCTTATGAGGGTAAACATAATCTCGTTATGGCTTATAAACTTAACCTTATAAAATCCCGTCGTGAGGATTTAAAAACTTTTGTTAATAATCAGGATAATATTTCTTCTGCCGTACATTACTTAGTATGTGCATTAACGGAATTTTTAAAGAAAGGAACCGATAAAGATGCTGTTACTAATTATTTGAACCGTGCGGAATTGTTGCTCGGTAGTATTTCGGAAGAAAAAGTTAAAGAATAAAATTAACGGAGATAAAAAAATTAATAAACGACTGATTTCTGCTAAAAAATGAATCATTTTGATAAAATCAACTGCGTATATTTTTTAGGCATCGGTGGAATTGGAATGAGTGCTTTGGCGCGTTATTTCAATTCTTTGGGTAAAAAGGTCTACGGTTATGACCTTACTCAGACTGCGCTTACCACTCAACTTGAGGCTGAGGGCATTAATATCGTTTATAACGATGATATTTCGCTGATACCTGTGGAATGTTTGGCGCAGTCAGATAAAACGATGGTCGTTTTTACTCCCGCTGTACCGAAAGACAACAAAATTTTCTCATATTTTGCCGGAAACAGGTATTTTATGATAAAACGTGCGCGGGTTTTGGGTATGATTTCTGATAATTATACTTTGATTGCTGTGGCTGGAACTCACGGTAAAACAACTGGTTCGAGTGTCATCGCTAATATTTTAAGGTGTTCCAGCGGTGATAATTTTGCATTTTTGGGAGGAATTTCCAAAAATTTGGACAGCAATTTGATGTTACCACAAGGGAAGTTGGCGTTTGAGAATCCTCAAACCTTGCTTGTTGCCGAGGCAGACGAGTTTGACAGGTCTTTTTTGTGGCTGACTCCTAAGGTTTCGGTCATAACATACGTTGATGCCGATCACCTTGATGTTTATAAGGATAGGGCGGATTTGATTGAAACTTTCAACGCTTTTGCTCAAAAAGGCAGAAAGGACGGCGCAGTTGTTGTCAATAAAAAAATTGAAGAACTCATTGATACTAAAGGTATTAAAAAATATACATATTCCGATTCTGATAAAACGGCGGATTATTATGCAGAAAATATCAGATTGGAAAACGGATTTTTCAGAATTGATGCAGTAACTCCTCAAGGCGTTTTGAAAGATGTGCTTTTGGGTGCAAGGGGCAGAGTTAATGTCGAAAATTCAATGGCTTGCATTGCAGCTGCTCAGTTGTCGGGCATCAAGGATGAGTTTATTATAAAAGGTGTGGAGAGTTTCAAAGGTGTGAAACGCAGAATGGATTTTCATTATCAGGACGATAAGAAAATTTACATTGACGATTATGCGCATCATCCCAGAGAACTTTCGGCGACGATTAATTCTGTCAGGGAATTGTTTCCGGGTAAAAAGCTCACGGGAATTTTTCAGCCGCATCTTTATACAAGAACAAGGGATTTTGCAACGGATTTTGCGAAAAGCCTTGATTTGTTGGACGAAGTAATTTTGATGGATATTTATCCGGCAAGGGAAAAACCTATTGTCGGAGTAGATTCCAAATTGATTGCCGGTTTGATGAAAAACAAAAATACGTATTTAATCAGCGGCAAGGACGAAATACTCAAAAAAGTATCCCAACTCAATGTTGAAGTGCTTTTGACATTAGGCGCAGGAAATATCGACCGCTTGATTGAGCCTTTGACTTTGAGCTTGAAAAATGAAAATTGTTAAATGAAAGTATCAAAGCGCAAAGTACTGAAACTTGCAGCGGCTCTCTCGTTGCTGCTTATGATGTATTTGGCACTTAATAAGTTCCATAATACGCGCTGCGATTCTATTGATATTGTTATCAAAGATTCGCTTGAGGCACATTTTGTGGAATCAAACGAAGTGTTGGACTTGATTTATTCCGTGATTCCTAATATTCAGGGTTACAAAATGGATAGTATCAACATTTTCGTTCTTAAAAATAAACTTCAGGAGCATCCTTTTATAAGGAGTGTTGCGATTTATAAGACAATATCGGGCAAGCTGAAAATTGATGTCGTTCAAAGGCATCCGCTTGTTATGGTTATCAACAACGAGGGAAAGTCATATTATATCGACGGCGACGGGATAATATTTCCGACTTCCGACAAATATTCCTCGCAAGTAATTGTGGCTAACGGATTTATCAAAGATAAGTTTGATTTTTCCAACGGCAAGATTTACAAGGCGGATTATAAGGAAGGTGTTTCGGGCAAAACCACTTACGATATTTTCCGGCTTTCGCAGCTCATATTGAAAGATGATTTTTGGAGGGATCAGATTGAACAGATTTTTGTTAATTCTTCGGGTGAATACGAACTTGTCCCGATGTTAGGATTGCAAATACTTTCGATCGGCTCTATGGAGGATTATGACAAAAAAATGTATATCCTCAAAGAGTTTTATTTCAAAGGTTTAAGAAAAACGGGGTGGAACACTTACAGTCGGATTTCTGTAAAATACAAGAATCAGATTGTCTGCAAAAAGCGTTCTGCAAATAATAATAAGGATATTTTATAAACAGAAATATCAGCTAAGGAAACATTAAAAAAGAAAATTGGCATGACTACTAAAAACAGAATCGTTGCCGCGGTAGATATCGGTACTACAAAAGTTGTAGCAATCCTCGGCATCAAAGATGAGTTTGGTAAACTTAACGTTCTCGGTTGCGGCGAGGCGGAGACTAACGGCGTTATACACGGCTCGGTACAAAATGTAGGCGAAGTCGCGAGAGCGGTCAAAATGGCCGTGAACCGTTGTAAAACCTCAGCCGGTATGCAGCAGGCGGACATTAAGAATGTTTTTGTAGGGATAGCGGGACAGAATATAAGGGATACCGTATATTCTCATTCCAAATGTATTACCGACGGTAATGACACTAACGGCAGGACTATCGTTCAGGGAGATGTTGATTCGCTTACGGAGGAGGTTTATAATCTTAGCAAAGAGCCGGGCGAAGAGATTATCCATGTGATACCTTTGTCGTTTCATGTTGATTTGACTGAGGTAGGACTCAATCCGGTAGGTTTTGTAGGAAGGAAACTTGTCGGTGATTTTTACGTTGCTGTCGGAAAGGTTAATTCTGTAAGAAACATACGTTTAGCCTTTGAGATGGCGGGTTTTAACATTGTAAAAATCATTCTTGAACCTTTGGCTTCGGCAGAGGCGGTGCTTACTGACGAAGAAAAAGAAGCCGGTGTTTTGGTAGCAGACATCGGAGGCGGCACAACCGATATTGCCGTTTTCCAAGATAAAACTTTAGCGGCTACCTCTTTTGTGCCTTTTGGCGGTGTTTCCGTAACTAACGATATTAATTCTGCATGCCATTTGATACCCCGTCAGGCAGAGGCATTGAAACTTCAGTACGGTTATGCTCTGTGCGGCAAGGATTTCAAGAAAAAACTCGCCGTTGTAAATGCTTTTGGTAGATCAACGGAGATTTCTTTTGCCGATTTAGCTAATATTATAAATGCCCGTTTAGATGAAATTTTGGGCGGTATCGCTCATTTTATTGAGAGTCGCGGTTATTCTGGAAAACTTCCTGCAGGTGTTGTTTTGACTGGCGGAAGTGCCTTGATGAAAAATATTTCGCAACTTACAAGATTCCGTTTAGGTGTTGAAAATGTTAGAATCGGCGGTGTTAGAACCGAGTATTTAAGTAGCGGCGGTGATAATACCCAAACCGTGAAATATTCTGCAGCTGTCGGTCTTTTGATAAAAGGCAGCGAATATTACGATCGTCTTGACAAGATGAAAAAAATGGCGGAAGAAAAACGCGTTCAAAATCCTGACGCTCCTTCCGGCGGTGGCAAAAAGGATTCAACCCCTTCATCTGACAAAAAAGTTGAAGAAACCAAAGAAAAGTCAGGCGGTTTTTGGAATAAAATCAAGAGTTTTGCCAATGGCATTGCAAAAGATTTCCTTACGGATTCTGAAGGATCTAAAGTATAAGCTAAAATTTTGAACTTTAAACAACAAATCTCTAACATACTTTATCATGGTAGCGGAAGAAAACGATATATTAGGTTTTAATTTTGAAACCAAAAACAATATAATAAAAGTGCTTGGTGTCGGTGGCGGCGGCGGAAACGCAGTAGGACACATGGCCGAATGTGGTATCAAAGATGTAGATTTCATTATCTCCAATACTGATAATCAAGTGCTTTCTGAGAGTAAAGTTCCCGTTAAAATTCAACTTGGAGTCTCTCTTACTCAGGGACTTGGTGCGGGCAACAATCCTGAAAACGGTAAAAATGCTGCAACCGAAAGTCTTGACGACATACGCAAAGTCCTTGTAGACGGCAATGTTACGAAAATGTTGTTTATAACGGCAGGTATGGGCGGCGGAACAGGTACGGGAGCTGCGCCGGTGATTGCTGCGCTTTCTAAGGAGATGGGTATTTTAACGGTTGCCATCGTTACTATTCCGTTCCGTTTTGAAGGTCCTAAACGTGTAAGACAAGCTTTGGTAGGTCTTGCCGAATTGGCTGACAAAGTGGACTCTCTTCTTATCATCGATAACGAAAAAATCCGTGAAATATACGGCAAAATGTCTGCATCCGAAGCATTTACGAATGCGGATAACATTCTTACCATGGCGGTAAAAGGTATTGCCGAGATTATTACCGTAACGGGTGATATTAACGTCGATTTTGCCGATGTGAAAGCTGTTATGACGGATTCTCATGTTGCTCTTATGGGTACGGGTAAGGCTGAAGGTGAAAACCGTGCTATCAAAGCCGTTCAAATGGCTTTGGATTCTCCCCTTTTGAACAACAACGATATTAACGGTGCTAAAAACGTCCTTGTTAATATTTCTTCAGGCTCTGAGGAGGCTACTCTTGACGAAATCGGTCTTGTTAATGAGTATATCCAAGCTAAAGCCGGTTCTAATGCCGACCTTATTTGGGGTGCTACAAGGGATGCTTCTCTTAATAGTTCGATATGCGTTACGTTGATTGCAACCGGTTTTAATACGAGAGAAATTCTTAATCCTTACGAGGTTGGAGGTTATGTTCCTAAAAATACCTTTGCGGATTTGGATAATCCTAAGCCTGCATTTGCGCCTTCGGTTGAACAGCAATCACAACCTCAAGAACCGGAAGAAAATCCCGTTGAAAAAAATAACTCTCAAGATATTACTACTGAAAAAAAAACTACTAACGCAGAGGATGAAATCCCCGACAAAGTAGAAGTCGGCACAACTGAGATTGATCTCGGCGGCGACGATAATTATGACTCACAAGACTCTGATTCCGAGGAAGATGACGAAGACGGTGCAGTTATGGTTGCGGGAAATTTCAGACGTATAGATTTTTCTGCATTTAGGGACGAGCAGATAAAAGAATACGAGGATACTCCGGCGTATCAAAGGAAAAATGTAAAACTAAATATCGGTGCTTATAAAGAAGGTAAATATCAGAAATTCCAACTTGGAGCGGAATAGATTGGCATTTTTATTGCATTGATGAGAATACTATTAATACATTTTTTTTAAGAATAAGTTATGGCACAAGAATCAGGTCAGAATTTGTTTGAGATTGCTTATCCTTTGTTTCAGAGGATACATGACAACGATTTTGAATACGTTTACAGAGGTTTTTTTGACCACAGTATTACCAAAAAGATACTTTTTTTGGCGGACACTAATATTGCTAAAGTAACCAATCAATCTCAGGCTACTTTGCAAAAACGTATTTATTATATCATGGTGGAGGGGTTGCAGAATATAACCCATCATCAGGAAGAGATTGCTAATGATAAGGATTTTGACAAATTTCCCGGAATTTTTGCCATTCAGAAGAACGGCGGACGTTATTATATTTCGACAGGAAATATCGTCGCTAACGATAAAATCGAAAGTTTGAAATCCAAACTTGATGTTATTAATTCGCTTACTCCCGACGAGTTGAAAAAATTCCATAGAGAAATTCTCTCTAACGGAAACATTTCTGATAAAGGCGGTGCAGGGCTCGGATTGATTGAAATGTCAAGGAAGTCAGGAAATAAGTTGCTTTACAGCTTTGAAAAACTTGACGAAGAGTTTACTTATTTTTATCTTCAGACCTTGATTCCCACAGATGCCTCATACGGTACTCCTGACGGCAACAGTCATCATCCTTCGCTTGAGAGTGTTAAGGCGTTGCATAGACAGATGAACACCGATAATATATTATTGTATTTTAACGGCTTTTTCAATCAGGAGAACTTGCTGAGTCTTTTAGCGATTATAAAATCGAGAATGAATAGTATGCCGCTTACCACTATTAAGATTTCAAACGTAATGGTGGAGATGTTGCAAAACATTATTAAGCATGGTCATAAATCTGACGCAACCGGTGGTGCTGGAATTTCAGGTGTATTTTTCTTGGGTCAGATGGGTAATGAAACGATTTTAACATCGGGTAATATTATTCAAGATGCTGCTAAGGATGTTATTACCGAGAGATTGGAGTTTGTAAATGGTATGACAAAAGACGAACTTTCGGATTATTACGATGATATTCTTTTGGATTTTGACACTGCTGATGCTAAAAAGACTGGCTTAGGTTTTTCGGATTTGAGAATTAAGAGCGACAGACCGTTGAAATACAAATTCTTACCGGTTGGTGATAATGAACAGTTCTATCTGTTGCAGACAAGTGTAAAAACTAAAAAATAAACTTTACTTACGATATGGAAAAATTTATTAGAGAAGAGACTGAAGATACCCCTGAAATAATATTCGATCCTGAATCTGGAATTTTTAAAATTTCTAAGATTTCGGTGCCGGAGAATGCTCTTGATTTTTACCGTCCTGTTTTGGATTGGATAAAACAATATGCTGAAGAGCCTAACGTTCAGACGCAGTTTGACTTCGATTTAGAGTATGTTAATACGGCTTCGAGTAAACAGGTTATACAAGTGATATTGTTGCTTCAGAAAGTCGCAGAAAAGGGTGATGTCAGAGTCCGTTGGTTTTACGAATCAATTGACGAGGACATGAAAGCTTTGGGCGCAAGGTATAAAAAACTTGTTAGTGTGCCTTTTGAACTTATCGAAATTGACGAATAGTGTATTTTATGTGTTATTCACTATTTTGATAACAAAAGCAGCGTGAGTTGAGAAAACTATGCGCTGTTTTTTTTTGTCCGTTTCTTTTAAGGTTTCATGTTTTCATCGGCAGTTTTTTTTGAAATTCAGCCTTGCAGTTTAGGGTTGCATTTTTTGTGAAGTGATAATTCATGCTTGCAGCGTAGTTACTCAAGGCTTGAGTAATCGCAATTCATACTTGCAGCGTTAGTACTCAAGTCTTGAGTAATCGCAATTCATGCTTGCAGCGTTAGTGCTCAAGTCTTGAGTAATTGCAATTCATACTTGCAGCGTAGTTACTCAAGTTTTGAGTAATCGCAATTCATGCTTGCAGCGTAGTTACTCAAGTCTTGAGTAATCGCACTGCAAGGGTGAATTGTCATTTTTCAAGCAATGTTAAAGTGCTTTTTTAATATTATTTAACATTATGTAAAAAAATGTTGTTTGATATAATGTGGTGCCGTTTTTTATTGTAATAATACATATTATAACAAAAAAAATATTCGTCAAATAATGTTAAACATGAAAAACGTAATAAAAAATATATAATTTAATTGCTACTTTTGTCATATTGAAAAATTTAGTTTTACTGTTTTTGTTTTTTGGGGGTGTGATAAAAATTTTTTATGGTGAGATTCCCCTTAAAAAATTAGGTGCCTCTTTTTAGAAGGTGATAACAAAAATTTAGAAGTTTGTTTTTCTTGGGGAGTGAGATTAATTTAGCGATTATCAGACGGATAAAAAATTACAAAAAATTAACATATCGTATTAACTTATTGATTAATAACGTTTTAAACTATAAAAATCAGGAAAAATTAAAAAACTTTCAAAAAAGTCGAAAAAAAATATTTGTAATTAACTAAAAATTACTAATTTTGCAGTCCAAAATGTATAAATTTCAAAGATAAGAGAAATGCCTACAATTCAACAATTAGTAAGAAAAGGTAGAAAGACTATTACGGTAAAAAGTAAGTCTCCGGCATTGGATTCTTGTCCTCAGAAACGCGGCGTTTGTATGCGTGTTTACACCACAACCCCGAAGAAACCTAACTCTGCAATGCGCAAAGTTGCCAGAGTAAGACTTTCTAACAAGAAGGAAGTGAATGCATACATTCCGGGTGAGGGACATAACCTTCAGGAACACTCAATCGTAATGGTTAGAGGCGGTCGTGTAAAAGACTTGCCGGGCGTACGTTATCACATCATCCGCGGTACTTTGGATACAGCGGGAGTTGCTAACAGAGGTCAGCAAAGGTCTAAATACGGCGCAAAGAAACCTAAGCAGAAAAAGTAAATCAATTAATTGATTAAGTAAAGAAATGAGAAAATCAAAACCAAAGAAAAGAGTAATTCTTCCCGATCCCGTTTACGGTGATGTACTTGTTACACGCTTTGTAAACGATATGATGATTGACGGAAAGAAGAGCGTGGCTTTCAAAATTTTCTACAAGGCTTTGGAACTTGTCGGTGAAAAAACAAAAGAAACCGGCAAAACTCCTACCGAGGTATGGAAAAAAGCTATGGAAAACATTACTCCGGACGTTGAGGTTAAATCTCGCAGAATCGGCGGTGCTACTTTCCAAGTTCCTATGGAAATCCGTCCTGATAGAAAAGAATCTATCGGCGTTAAGCACTTAATCCGTTATGCAAGACTCCGTTCAGGACATTCTATGGCTGAAAAACTTGCAGCTGAGATAGTTGCAGCATACAACGAGGAAGGTGCAGCTTTCAAGAAAAAAGAGGATACGCACCGTATGGCAGAAGCCAACAAGGCTTTCGCTTTCTTCAGATTCTAACGACTGAAAAAATAACATTGATAGAACGCTAAACGAAATGGACAATACACTTCAAAACACGAGAAACATCGGAATTATGGCTCATATAGACGCAGGTAAAACTACGACTACTGAGCGTATACTTTATTATACCGGCGTTACTCACAAAATGGGCGAGGTTCACGACGGAGCGGCTACAATGGACTGGATGTCGCAAGAAAAGGAGAGAGGAATAACCATTACTTCTGCCGCAATTACCGCTTATTGGACTTATAACGGCGTAAAACATACCATTAATATTATCGACACTCCCGGACACGTGGACTTCACGGTTGAGGTTGAAAGGTCGTTAAGGGTTTTGGATGGTGCTGTTGCAGTTTTTTGCGGTGTAGGCGGTGTAGAACCTCAGTCGGAAACCGTTTGGAAACAGGCTGACAGATACAATGTTCCGAGGATTGCTTTCGTTAATAAGATGGACAGAATCGGAGCTGATTTCTTTTCTGTTGTTCAGGAAATTGAAGAAAAATTGGGCGCAAGTCCTATTCCCGTTCAAATTCCTATCGGCAGTGAGGATAAATTCCAAGGTATCGTAGACCTGATTGAAATGAAAGCTTACGTTTGGAATAACGGCGACGACGGAATGCATTTCGAAGTTGTTGAAATTCCTAACGATTTGCAGGATTTGGCAGCGGAATGGCGTGATAAAATGCTTGAACGTTGTGCAGATTTCGGCGACGACAGTTTTCTTGAAAAGTATTTGGACGATAGCACCAAAATATCCGAAGAGGACATTAAGAAGGTGCTTCGCAGTGCAACGGTGTCATTAAAAGCGGTACCTGTTTTGTGCGGTTCTTCGCTCAAAAACAAAGGTGTTCAAAAGCTTTTGGATGCTGTAACGGCTTATTTGCCATCTCCCTTGGATTTAGGTGCCGTAAAAGGTGTAGATCCTGTGAATCCTGATGTTGAAATTCTTAGAAAACCTGACAGCAAGGAACCTTTTGCTGCTTTGGCTTTTAAGATTGCCGTTGATCCTTTTGTAGGACGTTTGGTTTACATCAGAGTATATTCGGGAAAACTTAATTCAGGCGAGCAGGTTTATAATGTTAGGACGGGTAAAAAAGAAAGGATTTCAAACCTTTACAGAATGCACGCAAACAAACAGCAGGCTTTGGATTTTGTAGAAGCCGGTGATATTTGCGGTGCGGTTGGATTCAAGGACATTCGCACTGGTGATTCTTTGACGGATCAAAAGCATCCTGTAATTTTTGAGTCAATTAAATTCCCGGATCCCGTTATAGGCGTGGCTATTGAGCCGAAAACTCAAGCAGATCTTGATAAAATGGATGTTGCCCTTAATAAATTATCTGAGGAAGACCCGACTTTCAAAGTTGAAACCGACAATGAAACAGGTCAGACGATTATCAGAGGAATGGGCGAGTTGCATTTGGATATTTTAATTGACCGTTTAAGACGTGAATACAATATCGAAATCACTCAGGGCAAGCCTCAAGTTACGTACAAAGAAGTGATTACTAAGACGGTAGAACATCATGAGGTCTTCAAAAAACAGACCGGCGGCAAAGGTAAATTTGCTGATATTACCGTTAGAGTTTCGCCTTCTGAAGAGAACGCAACGGGCCTGACATTCATTAACTCTATTAAAGGCGGTATAATTCCCAAAGAATTTATTCCGGCGGTTGAGAAAGGTTTCTTAGAGGCCATGAACAACGGACCTTTAGGAGGATTCAAGATGCAAAGTCTTACCGTTGAACTTATCGACGGCAGTTTTCACAGCGTGGATTCGGACGCTCTGTCTTTTGAAATTGCTGCTAAACAGGCTTTTAAAGCGGCAACCGAGAAAGCAAAAGCAATATTATTGGAACCTGTAATGGAACTTACGGTTGATACGCCTGAGGAATATATGGGCGATGTTATAGCCGATGTTAATAAACGCAGGGGACAGGTAATAAGCACTGATTCAAAGGCTAAAGTAAAGATTATCAAATCGGTAGTGCCACTTGCTGAAACTTTCGGATATGTTACTGTTTTGCGCACTTTAACATCGGGAAGAGCAATTTCCTCATTACAATTTAAGGATTATGAGCCCGTTCCACCGCAGATTTCACAAGGTATCATCGATACGGTAAGAGGTAAAATTACATTTATTGACCAGTTATAAAAAAAAGAATTATGAGTCAAAAGATTCGTATCAAATTGAAATCTTACGATCACAACTTGGTTGACAATTCAGCTGAAAAGATTGTTAAGACCGTAAAAAGCACCGGCGCAGTAGTCAGCGGTCCCGTTCCGTTGCCCACTCACAAGAGGATTTTTACTGTTAACAGATCTACTTTCGTTAACAAAAAATCGAGAGAGCAGTTTCAGTTGTCATCATTCAAGAGATTAATCGACATCTACAGTTCTACTTCTAAAACTATTGATGCGCTTATGAAACTTGAACTTCCGAGCGGTGTTTCGGTAGAAATCAAAGTTTGATGATTAGAGAGTTAAAAACAATTTTTTAACACACGTAAAAGTTATTAAAAATCGGTTTACCGCTCTCGGCAGAGCCCGTTGAAGTAAACCACAAAAATTCTGTTAAAATGTCAGGAATTATTGGAAAAAAAGTAGGCATGACCTCAGTTTTCAACGAAGACGGTGTAAACGTACCCGTTACTGTAATTGAAGCCGGTCCTTGCGTAGTAACGCAGGTTAAGACCGTAGAAACTGACGGTTACAACGCCGTTCAGCTTGCTTTTGACGATAAGAAAGCCAAAAACACGTCAAAGCCTGAACTTAAACATTTTGAAAAAGCAGGTACTACTCCTAAAGTAAAAGTAGTTGAGTTCAAAAATATTGAACAAGAAGTAAAATTAGGCGACACTGTAACAGTAGAGTCATTAAATGACGTAAAATTCGTTAATGTAAGCGGTGTTTCCAAAGGTAAAGGTTATCAAGGACCTGTAAAACGTTATCACTTCAACGGTGTTGGCGGTACAACTCACGGACAGCACAACCGTTTGAGAGCACCGGGCGGATTAGGCGCATCTTCATACCCCTCAAAAGTTTTCAAGGGTATGCGTATGGCTGGTCGTACCGGCGGCGATAATATCAAAGTTCGCAATCTTCAAGTTGTTAAAATTATCGCTGAACACAATTTATTGTTAGTAAAGGGTGCCGTTCCGGGACCTAAAGGTTCATATTTAATCATTGAAAACTAATGGAAATAGCAGTTTTAAACATTAACGGACAGGACACCGGCAAAAAAATCACTCTTTCTGATGAGATTTTCGGTGTTCAGGCTAATGATCATGCCATGTATTTGGACGTAAAACGTTACTTGGCTGATCAGCGTCAGGGTACTGCCAAAGCTAAAGAAAGAAGCGAAATGAGCGGCTCTACCCGTAAATTGAAGAAACAAAAAGGTACCGGCGGTGCCCGTTCGGGTGATATTAATTCTCCCGTTATGGTAGGCGGTGCAAGATGCTTTGGTCCTAGACCGAGAGATTATAGTTTCAAACTTAATAAAAAGGTAAAAGCCCTTGCAAGAAAGTCGGCTCTCACCTGTAAAGCGCAAGACGGACAGATAATAGTTGTAGAAGACTTTACATTTGAGGCTCCCAAAACCAAAAAAATGGTTGATTTGAAAAATAATTTAAAAATTAACGATAAAAAATCACTTTTGGTTTTGCAGAGTGAAAATAAAAACGTATATTTGTCGTCAAGAAATTTGGAGAAATCCAAAATTACAACTGCCAATCAATTAACGACTTACGATGTTTTGGATGCTCAGGCATTAGTATTTACGGAGAGTGCAGTTGAGGCTTTAAACAAGATTTTCGAGAACAAATAAATTTTAGAAAGTAATGGAAATCATTGAAAAACCGATAGTTACGGAAAAATTCTCCGCTTTGTCGTCGAGGACAATTCATACGGGAAAAAAGGGTAACAAAAAAGGCAGACCTGACACAAGAGGAACAAAAACTCTTGCGCAGTTCGCTTTTGTTGTAAACCCTAACGCCAATAAAATTCAGATTAAAGAGGCGGTAGAACAGTTGTATAATGTTACTGTAGTGGCAGTAAATACGATGAAATATGCCGGTAAGGTAAAATCACGCATGACAAAAGCTGGTTATATCGTCGGCAAAACTAAAACTTACAAAAAAGCTGTTGTTACTCTTAAAGAAGGGGACAATATCGATTTTTATAGCAATATTTAAAAATGGCAGTAAGACAATTTAAACCGACAACTCCGGGACAAAGAGGAAAAGTATTAAGTACTTTTGACGAGATTACGGTTTCTAAACCTGAAAAGTCGCTTACTTTCGGTTATGCGAAATCAGGTGGTAGAAACAACACCGGTAAGATGACCGTTCGCTACATTGGCGGCGGACACAAGCAGAAATACAGAATCGTGGATTTTTGGCGCGACAAAGATGGTATTCCTGCAACAGTAAAGACCATAGAGTATGACCCGAACCGTACGGCGAGAATCGCCTTGGTTTTTTATGCTGACGGCGCAAAGAGCTATATCATCGCTCCTAACGGACTTCAGGTAGGTCAGAAAATTGAATCTGGCAAAGATGCAGCTCCTGAAATTGGTAATGCATTGTTTTTGTCGGATATTCCTTTGGGAACAATTATCCACAACATTGAACTCAGACCCGGTGAGGGCGCTAAACTCGCAAGAAGTGCAGGTTCTTATGCTCAACTTACTGCAAGGGACGGCAAATATGCAGTCGTAAAACTTCCTTCAGGAGAAACGAGAATGATACTTGTAACATGCAAGGCTACAATCGGAAGCGTTTCAAACGGTGACCATGAACTTGAAAAATCAGGTAAAGCTGGTCGTTCAAGATGGCTCGGTCGCAGACCTCACAACAGAGGTGTCGTAATGAACCCGGTAGATCACCCGATGGGTGGTGGTGAAGGTCGTGCTTCAGGTGGACATCCGAGATCAAGAAAAGGCTTGTTGGCTAAGGGTTACAAGACACGTAGACCTAAAAAGCTTTCGAACAAGTTTATTATAGAAAGAAGAAGTAAATAATTAATTGCATATTAAAAAAAGATTATGAGTCGTTCAATTAAAAAAGGCCCTTTCATTGATTATAAACTCGAGAAAAAAATTCTTGCTATGAACGAGTCTGGCAAGAAATCGGTTATAAAATCATGGGCAAGAGCCTCTATTATTTCTCCTGATTTCGTAGGTCACACGATTGCCCTTCATAACGGCAACAAATTTATTCCCGTTTATGTAACGGAGAATATGGTAGGCCACAAGTTAGGCGAATTTGCGCCGACACGTATCTTCAGAGGACACGGCGGCAACAAGAAATAGTTATTAGACCATTAAAAGTAAAAAAGAAAATGGCAGAAGAAAAAAAGCATAGAACCAAGAAGAAAGAAAGAGCAGAGAAACTGAAAGCTCAAAAGAAAGATTTGGCTTTTGCAGTTTTAAGAAATAATCCTACTTCTCCCAGAAAGATGCGTCTTGTAGCCGGTTTGATTAGAAATCAGGATGTTATCAAGGCTTTGGATATTTTGCAGTATTCTCCTCAGGAAGCAGCTATAAAGTTGAGAAAACTTTTGCAGTCTGCAGTTGCAAACTGGACAAAGAAAAACGAAGGCGCACATATCGAAGATGCCGGTCTTATCGTTAAAGAAATCAGAGTAGACGGCGCAAGGATGCTGAAAAGACTTCGTCCCGCTCCTCAGGGCAGGGCTTACAGAATTAGAAAAAGGTCAAACCATGTTACCATAATTTTGGGCAACAAAGAAGTAAAAACGGAAGAATAATGGGACAAAAAACTAATCCGATCAGCAACAGATTGGGAATCATCAGAGGTTGGGATTCAGAATGGTTTGATCCGAAAAACTATTCTGATAAAATTGTTGAAGACGACAAGATTAGAAAATATCTTAACGTTCGTCTCGCTAAAGCCAGTATCTCTAAAATAATTATTCAGAGAACTCTCAAACTTATTACCGTTACGGTAAATACGGCTCGTCCGGGTATTATCATCGGTAAAGGCGGACAGGAAGTTGACAAAATCAAAGAAGAGTTAAAAAACATTACTAAGAAGGACGTTCAGATTAATATCCTCGAAATTAAACGTCCCGAATTGGATGCTGTAATTGTTGCTAACAACGTAGCACGTCAGATTGAAGGCAAAATTGCTTACCGCCGTGCTATAAAGACTGCTGTGGCTTCTACGATGAGAATGGGTGCTGAAGGTATCAAATTTGTAATTTCAGGTCGTTTGAACGGTGCTGAAATGGCAAGAACTGAGGCTTATAAGGAAGGTAGAATTCCTTTGCACACTCTCAGAGCCGACATCGACTATGCTTTGGCAGTAGCTAACACAAAAGTTGGTTGCGTTGGTATCAAAGTATGGATTTGCAAAGGTGAAGTTTACGGAAAAAGAGATCTTTCTAATAACGTAAATGTTAAACCTCAGAAAAAAACTAATTTCAACAGTCAGAGAAAACAAAAGTAGTTCTTAAATTTAATTATTAAATTTGTAAAAGAAAATGTTACAGCCAAAAAGAACGAAATTCAGAAAAATGCAGAAAGGCCGCATGAGAGGTCTTGCCCAAAGAGGACATGAAATCGCATTCGGCAGTTTTGCTCTCAAAGCATTGGAGAATTTCTGGATTACGGGTCGTCAAATAGAGGCAGCCCGTCAGGCAATTTCACGTTATATGCAGCGTGAGGGTCAGATTTGGATCAGAATCTTCCCCGATAAGCCTGTAACAAAGAAACCTGCTGAGGTACGTATGGGTAAAGGTAAAGGTCAACCCGAATACTTCGTTGCCCCCGTTACTCCCGGTAGAATAATGTTTGAAGCAGACGGCGTGCCGTTCGAGATCGCTAAGGAAGCTTTCCGTTTGGCAGCTCAGAAACTTCCGATTAAAACTAAATTTGTCGTAAGACGCGATTATGTCAACCCTGCAACAAGTGTAGAATAATGAAAAAGTCAGTACAAAACAAAGAAATTAAAGAATTGACTACCGCTGAATTGGAAGAAAAACTGAATGCAGCCGTTTTGGATTACACCAAGATGAAACTCAATCACGCTATCACTCCTTTGGAGTCTCCGATTCAGATACGTGACAAAAGAAAGTATATTGCAAGGCTCAGATGTGAGCTCCGCAGCAGACAAATTAATAACGCTCAATAATTTATTTAATAATGGAAGAAGTAAAGGAAGAATTGAAGCGTAACTTCAGAAAGGTACGTATCGGCGTGGTAGTAAGCAATAAAATGGAGAAATCCATCGTTGTTGAAGTAAAACGTAAAATGAGACATCCGAAGTACGGAAAGTTTATCCTCCGTACCAAGAAGTTTATCGCTCATGATGAGAAAAACGAATGCAACGTAGGCGATACCGTAAAAATTATGGAAACCCGCCCTTTAAGCAAACGTAAAAACTGGAGATTGGTAGAAATCGTAGAAAAAGCTAAATAATTTATTATGATACAGCAAGAATCAAGAATGACTGTAGCTGACAACAGCGGCGCAAAAGAAGTACTCTGTATCCGTGTCCTCGGCGGAACAGGTCGCAGATATGCCTCTGTTGGCGACAAGGTGGTCGTAACCGTTAAGAGCGCAATTCCTTCCGGAGATGTAAAGAAGGGTACGGTATCGAAGGCGGTTGTGGTACGCACCAATAAAGAAATCCGCAGACAGGACGGCTCGTATATTAGATTTGACGACAACGCCGTTGTTCTGCTAAACAATCAGGGCGAACTCAGAGGTACCCGTATTTTCGGACCGGTTGCAAGGGAACTCCGTGCTAACTATATGAAAATCGTTTCTCTGGCTCCTGAGGTTTTGTAATTTTTTAACTGTTTTTTTGAAAGTAAAAAAATGAAATTGCACATTAAAAAAGGAGACACGGTAATTGTCAATTCAGGCGATTGTAAAGGCCAGAAAGGTACAGTTCTGAGGGTTCTCATCAAGAAAAACCGTGCTATCGTCGAGGGTGTAAACATGGTGAAAAAGGCAACGAAACCTTCTGCTGAAAACAATCAAGGTGGTTTCGTCGATAAAGAGGCTTCTATCCACCTTTCTAACCTTATGCTTATCTGCCCCGAGACTGGCAAACCTACCCGTATCGGCAGAAAAGTTGTTGAGGCAGACGGCGTAAAAAGATTAGTACGTTATTCAAAAAAATCAGAAAATAAAAAGGAGATAAAGTAAAATGCAATACGTACCATCTTTAAAGAAAAAGTATAGGGAAGAAATAGTTCCCGCACTTAAAAAAGAGTTCGGCTACAAGAGTGTTATGCAGGCTCCCAAATTGGTTAAAATCGTTATCAACCAAGGTATCGGTGATGCTACCGCTGATAAAAAAATCGTTGACACTTCAATGGCCGAGATTACTGCCATTAGCGGTCAGAAACCCGTTACGGCTCTTTCAAGAAAGGATATTTCTAACTTCCATTTGAGAAAAGGTATGCCGATCGGAGTTATGGTAACTTTGAGACATGACCGTATGTACGAATTCCTCGAAAGGTTGATTGCTATCGCCCTTCCTCGTATCCGTGATTTCAACGGTATCAGTGGAAAATTTGACGGCAGAGGTAATTATACCCTCGGTATCAAAGAACAAATCATTTTCCCGGAAATCGATATTGACAAAGTCAACAAGATTATGGGTATGAATATAACTTTCGTTACCACGGCAAACACCGATGAAGAAGGATTCAAATTATTGCAAAATTTTGGTTTACCGTTCAAAAAGTAATAATAAATGGCAAAAGAATCAATGAAAGCGCGCGAGGTAAAGCGTGCAAAACTTATAGCTAAATACGCTGCTAAGAGGGAGGCTCTTAAACAAGCTGGCGATTATGTCGGACTTCAGAAACTTCCGCGCAACTCTAATCCTATCAGACTTCACAATCGTTGTAAACTTTCTGGTAGGCCTAAGGGTTATATCAGAATGTTCGGCATCAGCCGTATGCAGTTCCGTGAAATGGCCTCTAACGGTCTCTTACCGGGCGTTAAAAAAGCAAGTTGGTAATTTTATTTTAAAATTTAAAGAAAAATGACAGATACTATTGCAGATTTCTTGACCCGCATTAGAAACGCCGTGATGGCAAAACACAGAATTGTAGAGGTACCTACGAGCAAGGTAAAAAAGGAAATTACCAAGATACTTTTTCAGAAAGGTTATATTCTGAGTTACAAGTTTGATGATGAAAACAGAGCTATCAAAATCGCTTTGAAATACAATCCCCAAACTAAAGTATCTGCTATCCAAAGCATTACCAGAGTTTCAACTCCGGGTTTGCGTAAGTACGAGGGTTGCAAAGAGTTGCCTAGAGTTCTCAACGGACTTGGCATCGCAATCGTTTCTACTTCCAAAGGTATTATGACCGACAAAGAAGCAAGAGTGCAGAATGTCGGCGGTGAGGTAATTTGTTACGTTTATTAATAAATTAGGTATATAAAAAAATGTCAAGAATTGGTAAATTGCCCGTTCATATTCCCGCAGGGGTGCAAGTAACCGTAGACGACAAAAATCACACTATCGTCGTTAAAGGCAAGCTTGGTGAATTGAGGCAGAAAGTAAATCCTGATATTAAAGTAGAAGTTGAGGACAATACCTTGAAAGTATCTCGTCCTACCGACGACAAAATGCACAGGTCATTGCATGGTCTTTACAGGGCTTTGATAGCCAATATGGTAAAAGGCGTTAGCGAAGGATTTACTATTAAACAGGAAATGGTCGGTGTCGGCTACAGAGCTACCTCTCAAGGTCAGCTGCTTGATATTTCCGTTGGTTATTCGCACAATATACTTATGGAACTTCCTGAAGAAGTTAAAGTAAGTGTTGTAACAGAAAAACGTTCTAATCCGATTATTACTCTTACGAGTTGCGACAAACAGCTTTTAGGACAAGTTGCGGCTAAGATTCGTTCATTCCGCGCTCCTGAGCCTTACAAAGGTAAAGGTATTAAGTTTGTTGATGAAGTGCTTCGTAGAAAAGCCGGCAAGACGGCATCTTCTTCTAAGTAGTAACCGGGCTTAATTAATCAAAAAAATTGTAGTAAAATGGCTTTATCTAAGCAGGAAAGAAGACAAAGAATTAAATACCGCATACGCAAAAAAATTTCCGGTACGCCTGAGCGTCCCAGACTTTGCGTTTTCAGAAGCAATAAAAATATCTTTGTACAGTTAATTGACGATGTTAACGGTAAAACATTAGTCGCAACCTCTTCAAGAGTAAAAGAGATTTCTGAGCAGAAGGTAACGAAAACCGAACAGGCTGCTTTAGTAGGCAAGGCTATTGCTGAAAAAGCAAAAGCAGCCGGAATCAACGACGTTGTTTTCGACAGAAACGGTTATTTGTATCACGGCAGGGTTAAGTCTTTGGCTGAAGCTGCCCGCGAAGGCGGTTTAAATTTCTAATTAAATTATGGCAACACAAAGTATCAGAAAAGTTAAAACTAACGATTTGGAGCTTAAAGATAGGCTTGTTAAAGTAAATCGTGTTACTAAGGTTACCAAAGGCGGCCGTACATTTACTTTCGCGGCTATCGTTGTAGTAGGTAACGAAAACGGTATCGTAGGTTACGGACTCGGCAAAGCTAACGAAGTAGCAACCGCAGTTGCAAAAGGCGTTGAAGACGCTAAGAAAAACCTTATCCGTGTTCCCATTTACAAAGGCACTATTCCTCACGAGCAGGTTGCCAAATTCGGCGGTGCCGATATTTTAATCAAACCTGCCACCAGCGGTACCGGTGTTAAAGCCGGTGGTGCTATGCGTGCCGTTTTGGAGAGCGTTGGCGTTAAAGACGTTTTGGCTAAATCAAAAGGTTCTTCTAATCCCCACAACCTCGTAAAAGCGACTATCAAAGCTCTTTCTATGTTGAGAGATGCAAGCCTCGTTTCTCAGTACAGAGGTGTTGATGTCAATACGGTATTTAACGGTTAATTATTTAAAAATTTTTAACTCAGATGAAAATAAAAGTAACTCAGGTCCGCAGCAAAATCGGCTGGCCTAAAGATCAAAAGGCGACTTTGGAGTCTTTGGGACTTAGGAAAATCGGACAAAGTGTCGTACTCGAAAACACACCTTGTAACTTGGGTAAGGTGAACAAAGTAAGACACCTTTTAAAAATTGAAAATATTAACGAATAATATTTAGAGTATAATTATGAACTTGTCACAATTAAGACCCGCTAAAGGTTCTTCTCATACAAAGAAGAGATTAGGAAGAGGTCAGGGCTCGGGTTGGGGCGGCACCTCTACGAGAGGTCATAAGGGTGCAAAATCCCGTTCTGGCTACTCTCATAAAGTAGGTTTTGAAGGTGGTCAGATGCCCCTTCAAAGACGTGTTCCTAAATTCGGGTTCAACAACGTTAATAGGGTTGAATACAGAGTAATCAATGTTTCTGATCTTGAAACCCTCGCAAACAAATTGAATATCGCTGATATTACAATTGAGGTTCTTCAGAAAGAAGGTTTGATTTCTAAAAATGACATTGTAAAAGTTTTGGGTAACGGTAAACTTACAAAGAAACTTAATGTTACGGCAAACGCTTTTTCAAAGTCAGCTAAAGAAGCAATCGAAGCTTTGAACGGAACTGTTAATACGTTGTAAAAATTTTTTTTGATGAAAAACTTTATTCAGACACTTAAAAACATTTGGAGAATAGAAGATCTCCGTAACAGAATACTTGCAACTTTGTCTTTGATTATGGTCTATAGAATCGGTGCACATATCGTGTTGCCGGGCATAGACCCGAATCAAATCGGACAGTTGTCGGAGCAGACAAAGGACGGAATCATGTCTATTCTCAATATGTTTTCCGGTGGTGCATTTGCTAATGCTTCAATTTTTGCTTTAGGTATCATGCCTTATATTACGGCATCGATTATCGTGCAGCTTTTGGGTATGGCAGTGCCGTATTTCCAAAGACTTCAGAGAGAAGGTGAAAGCGGCAGAAGAAAAATCAACCGTATAATTCGTCTTTTGACGGTCGGAGTGCTTTTTGTTCAAGCGCCGAGTTACCTTATCAATTTGCATTATCAACTTCCTGATTCTGCATTTTTGACTTCAGGTTTTTGGGGATTTACCTTCCCGTCAGTAATTATCTTGACGGCAGGCACCATGTTTATTATGTGGCTGGGTGAACGTATCACGGATAAAGGTATCGGAAACGGTATTTCGCTCTTGATTATGATTGGTATTATTGCAAGATTTCCGTTTGCACTCGGTGCTGAGGTTGCATCTAAGTTCGGTGAAACTGCCGGCGGCGGTGCAATTGCTCTTATCGTGGAACTTGTAATGCTTCTCTTAGTCTTTGTCGTTTCCATTCTTCTTGTGCAGGGAACACGAAAAATTCCCGTACAGTATGCAAAGAGAATTATCGGCAATAAACAATATGGCGGTGTAAGACAATATATTCCGCTTAAAGTGAATGCAGCCGGCGTTATGCCTATCATTTTTGCACAGGCATTAATGTTTATTCCTCTTATGTTTACCCATTTTAACTCTGATGTTACCAGCGGTATCGCATCGGCTTTCGCTGACTTTACCGGTTTTTGGTACAATTTTACTTTTGCCTTGTTGGTGATTGTGTTTACCTATTTCTACACGGCAATCACTTTTAGTCCCCAGCAAATGGCAGAGGATATGAAAAAAAGAGGTGGCTATATTCCGGGAGTAAAACCCGGTCGTAAGACTGTAGAATTCCTTGATGACATCATGTCAAGAATTACTTTCCCCGGTTCTATTTTCCTTGCATTTATAGCCATACTTCCTGTTTTTGCTATTCTTTGCCATGTCAACAATCAGTTTGCTCAGTTTTACGGTGGAACTTCGTTGTTGATTATGGTAGGTGTAATACTTGATACGTTGCAGCAGATAGAATCCCACCTTTTGATGCGTCATTATGACGGTTTGATGAAAGGCGGAAGAATTAAAGGCCGTACAGGTTCGGTTGCTGCTTTGTAAGTTTTATACCTGAAATAGAGCAAAAGGTAATTTGATTTTTGCAAAGTTTATATAAGAAGGTATTCGTTTATAAAACATTCTGTTCTTCAGTCCGCACGGATTGATTGCGGACTGAAGAATCGAATTGTTTTATTTAACTTTCTGTAAAGAATGTTTTTGCCCGGATTTGTTTTTGCCGGATTTTTTTTGAAAAAATTGAAAATATCCTTCCGATAAGTTTTGCAATTTGGCGATAATATTTTAATTTTGCGGCGTGATTGGCGGCTGATTTTAAGGTTTTAAATCTTAAAATACTGAAAATAAGAATATTACCGCTAAAATGATTTAGGTAGGTGATTAAAATTTTAACGAAGATTGTTGAATCTTTATAAAAGAAATAATGGCTAAACAGACCTCAATAGAAAAAGACGGTAAAATTATTGAAGCATTGTCTAATGCAATGTTTAGGGTTGAATTGGAAAATGGGCATTTGATAATTGCTCATATTTCGGGTAAAATGCGTCAGCATTATATCAGAATTCTTCCCGGTGACAGAGTGAAAGTGGAAATGTCTCCTTACGATTTGACGAAGGGACGAATATCTTTTAGGTATAAATAAAAAAGTTAAGTAAATAAAATGAAAGTTAGAACATCTGTTAAAAAAAGATCTGCTGACTGCAAAGTTGTAAGAAGGAAGGGCAGAGTTTACATTATATGTAAATCTAATCCTAAATTTAAACAGCGTCAGGGTTAATTTTTGTTAAATTATGTTTTGCATTGCAAATTTATTAATATCTTTGCACTCGCAAAATAATGAAAATTCTGTAAAAAATTAAAAATAATGGCACGAATTGTTGGTGTAGATTTACCAAAAAACAAACGCGGTGAAATCGGTCTTACCTATATTTACGGTATCGGTCGCCAGAGAGCTAATCAAATCCTTTCTGAAGCCGGAATTGATAAAGATATTAAGGTTCAGGACTGGAACGATGATCAAATCGCTAAAATCCGTCAGATTATCAATGATAATTTCAAGGTAGAAGGCGAGTTGCGCTCAGAGGTTGCGATGAATATCAAACGTCTTATGGATATAGGATGTTACAGAGGTATTCGTCATCGTAACGGACTTCCTGTAAGAGGTCAAAAGACCAAAAACAACGCACGTACACGCAAGGGTAAGAAGAAAACCGTTGCAAATAAGAAGAAAGCTACTAAATAAAGTTTAGAAAATGGCACAAAAAAGTAAAGTAACGAGAAAGAGAGTTGTTAAAGTAGAGGCAACGGGCGAGGCTCATATCCATTCTTCTTTCAACAATATTATAATCTCTTTGACCAACGCTTCGGGGGAAGTTATATCTTGGGCATCTGCCGGAAAGATGGGCTTCAAAGGTTCTAAAAAGAACACTCCCTATGCAGCGCAATTGGCAGCAGCAGAATGCGCAAAGACTGCCTTCGATTTAGGACTCCGCAAGGTTAAGGTTTATGTAAAAGGTCCGGGAAGCGGTCGTGAAGCTGCTATCCGTTCTATTCATACCTCTGGCGTTGAAGTAGTAGAAATTATTGATGTAACTCCTTTGCCTCATAACGGATGCCGTCCGGCTAAGAGAAGAAGAGTATAATTTTTTAAGAACCAAATTAAAAATTATTACAAAAATGGCAAGATATACAGGTCCTAAATCAAAAATAGCAAGAAAATTCGGCGAACCGATATTCGGCACGGATAAATATTTGGACAGAAAGGGCTATCCTCCGGGACAGCACGGCTTGGAAAAGAAACGCAAAAAAGTATCAGAATATGGCACTCAGTTGAAAGAAAAACAGAAAGCCAAATATACTTATGGTGTTTTGGAACGTCAGTTCTCTAATCTCTTCAAAAAAGCTCAAAGAGCAAACGGCGTTACTGGTGAAGTTTTGATTCAACTTCTTGAAAGCCGTCTTGATAATGTAGTTTACAGATTGGGTATTGCTCCTACAAGACCGGCTGCAAGACAATTGGTTGCTCACAGACACATTGTTGTAAACGGTGAGGTTTGCGGTATTCCTTCTTATCAAGTAAAAGAAGGAGACATCGTGGGCGTAAGAGAAAAATCTAAAGCTCTTGAGGTAATCGTAAATTCTGTTCAGGGTGCTAACCGTTCACGTTACAATTGGTTGGAATGGGACGGCTCTCAAATGGCAGGCAAATTTATGAATGTTCCTGCAAGGGAAGATATTCCTGAAAATATTAAGGAACAGCTCATAGTCGAACTTTATTCTAAATAATATTTTTACGGCGGATGCAAGGAGTTATTTTTATTCTCTTTGTGTCCTTACCGTTTGTTTTTACCGGAAAATTATAAATTAAATAATTCAAATGGCAATATTAGCTTTTCAAAAGCCTGACAAGGTGGTAATGTTGGAGTCGGACGAGACCTTCGGAAAATTCGAGTTCCGTCCTCTCGAACCCGGTTTCGGTATAACTATCGGCAATGCGTTAAGGCGTATATTACTTTCCTCATTGGAAGGTTTTGCAATCACCTCTATTCGTATAGAGGGCGTAGACCACGAATTTTCAACTATTCCGGGCGTTATTGAGGATGTTACCGAAATAATTCTGAATATCAAAAAGATACGTTTCAAACAAATCGTTGACGGGCAGAATTTTGAAAAGGCAGTTATCACTATCAGCGGTCAGGAACAATTCAAGGCGGGGGATATTGAAAAATTCTTAACGAATTTCAAAATCCTTAATCCTACACAGTTGATTTGCAACATCGACCCCTCTACAAAACTTACAATGGAAATCACCATCAATAAGGGTAGGGGATACGTGCCTGCTGACGAAAACAAAATTGCCGACAGCGAAATCGGTGTCATTGCTGTGGATTCTATTTACACTCCTATCAGAAACGTTAAATACGTTACTGAAAACTATAGGGTGGAGCAAAAAACTGACTATGAAAAGTTGGTTATTGAGGTCTTGACTGACGGCTCTATTCAGCCTAAAGAGGCCTTGAAAGAAGCAGCTAAGATACTTATTCATCACTTTATGCTGTTCTCGGACGAAAAGATTACTATTGATTCTACCGAACAGTCTGGAGGTGAGGAATTTGACGAGCAGATACTTCATATGCGTCAGCTCCTTAAGACTAAACTCGTGGATTTGGATCTTTCTGTCAGAGCTCTCAACTGTTTGAAAGCTGCTGATGTTGAAACTCTCGCTGAATTGGTTGTTTTCAACAAGAACGACCTATTGAAGTTCCGCAATTTCGGTAAAAAATCTCTTACCGAACTTGATGACTTGCTCGCTAATTTGGATTTGAGTTTCGGTATGGATATTTCTAAGTACAAACTTGACAAAGATTAATATTAACGGGCAGTGATGCTCTATAATTAATAAAAAAATGAGACATAGAGACAAAATCAACCATTTGGGCAGAAAATACGGTCATAGGAAATCTATGCTTACTAATATGGCCGTTTCTTTGATTTTTGCTAAAAGAATCAATACTACGGTTGCTAAAGCTAAGGAATTGCGCACTTTCGTTGAGCCCCTCCTTACCGCTTCTAAAGTTGAGGTTACTTATGCTGAATCAAATGCCAAAAACGACGAAGAAAAAGCGGCTTTCAAAGTAAAACGTATGGCTAATCACAGATACATTTTCTCTAAATTGAGAGATAAAAAAGCTGTTAAAGCCCTTTTTGAAACCGTAACTCCGAAAATTTACGACCGTCAAGGAGGTTACACTCGTATCCTCAAAACAGGTTTCAGACTTGGTGACAATGCTAAAACTTGTTTTATTGAACTCGTAGATTTCAACGAAACTTACTCTCAGGGCAAAGGCGGTGCTGCTAAAGCTGCTGCTAAAACTACACGCCGTTCACGTAAGAAAAAAACTTCTGCTGCTGAGACTGCTGCTCCCGCTGCAGAGGAAACAAAAGCTGAATAGTTTTTGTGAATTTGATATTTCAAGAAAGCCGGATTCTTTTAGAGTTCGGTTTTTTTGTTTTTGACTAAAAACGTTTATATTTGCACAAAATTTTCAAAAAAAACGTTTAAGTAAAATGGACAAAACTATTATTACCGTTGTCGGAAAAGATGCGGTCGGAATAATTGCTAAAGTCTGCACCTACCTTGCTGACAATGCAATTAATATTTTAGATATTTCGCAAACTATCGTTCAGGGTTATTTTAACATGATGATGATTGTTGATATGCAAAATGCTAAAAAACAACATGACGGGATTTCCGCGGATTTAACCGCCCTCGGCTCTCAAATCGGAGTGGTTATCAGATGTCAAAAAGAAGAGATTTTCAACAAAATGCACAGAATCTAACCCATTATGATTAATATTTACGAGGTAGCCGAAACCAATATGATGATAGAACACGAAAATCTTGATGTGCGGACTATCACTATGGGTATCAGCCTTTTAGATTGTGCTGACGGCAATATTGATGTACTTTGCGGAAATATTAAAAGCAAAATTTCCCGTTATGCCGAAAAACTCGTTTCTACGGGTGAAGCTATTTCCAGAGAATACGGCATTCCTATCGTTAATAAAAGAATTTCAATAACGCCCGCCGCAATTGTCGGTGCTTCGGCGTGCAAAAGCGAAAAAGATTTCGTTAAAATTGCTTTGGCATTGGACGAGACCGCTAAAAATATAGGTGTGAATTTTTTAGGCGGTTTTTCTGCTATCGTTTCAAAGGGTATGACTAAAAGCGATGAAATCTTCATTCATTCAATTCCTGAAGCTTTGTCTTTGACCGAGAGAATTTGCAGCTCCGTTAATGTCGGCTCCACTAAAACGGGTATTAATATGGATGCAGTCCGTTTGATGGGCCAAACCGTTAAAAAAACAGCGGAATTAACTAAAGATAAAGATTCTTTGGGTTGCGCCAAACTCGTTGTTTTGTGTAATGCGCCTGACGATAATCCTTTTATGGCAGGTGCTTTTCACGGAGTTTCGGAGGCTGAAGCTATAATTAATGTTGGTGTCAGCGGTCCGGGCGTTGTGAAATATGCTTTGGAGCATTTGGAAAAAGCTGATTTTGAAACCCTTTGCGAAACGATTAAGAAGACGGCTTTCAAAATTACGAGGGTTGGACAATTAGTTGCTCAAGAGGCTTCACGGCGTTTGGGGGTGCCGTTTGGAATTATTGACCTTTCGCTTGCTCCTACTCCCGCAATAGGCGATTCAGTTGCCGATATTCTCAAAGTCATCGGTCTTGAACACCCCGGGGCACCCGGTACAACGGCTGCATTAGCTCTTTTGAACGATCAAGTAAAAAAAGGCGGTGTTATGGCAAGTTCGTATGTCGGCGGTCTTAGCGGTGCTTTTATTCCCGTGAGCGAGGACCAAGGAATGGTGGATGCTGTTAATGCCGGAGCATTAACGATTGAAAAACTTGAGGCTATGACGTGTGTTTGCTCCGTAGGTTTGGATATGATAGCAATTCCGGGCGATACCTCGGCTAATACAATTTCTGGTATTATTGCTGATGAAGCTGCTATCGGAATGGTTAATCAAAAGACAACTGCCGTTAGAATAATTCCTGTTGAAGGTAAAAAAACGGGAGATACGGTTGATTTCGGCGGACTTTTAGGTCATACACCGATAATGGACGTTAATAAATTTGACTGTTCGGTTTTTGTTAACAGAAAAGGCAGAATTCCTGCCCCGATTCATAGTTTTAAGAACTAAAAAAAAGAGGAAATCCTTTTCAAGATTTCCTCTTTGGATTTTAATAAATATAAAAATCCACGGGTTCTCCTTCTATTAGCATCTCATTTGATTGATAGTCGTAAATATCCATTGATACGTAATAGGTCGTATTTTTCTTCAAAAACTTTCCGAGTTGTGCGTATGAAATAGAATGAGAGGTCGTTTGATTTTGGTTCGCAAATGTCTTTAATATTGACTTGCCTACGTATATCATATAGCCGTCTTCTCCGTCACCGCGAACTACATTTCCGTTGGCATCGTAAATGGTTAATACAGTGTATATCTGTATGCTGGCTGTGCAGTGGTATTCGATATTTACTTGCATGGACTTAACTCCGTTGTTGATTACGTTGTGTTTAACGCTGATTGTTTGTGCAAAACCGATTACACCTAAAAAAGCTGCGAACAGCAATGTCATAAAAATTTTTTTCATGGTATTAAAAATTTATAAATTAATAGATTATTTTGTTTTTATACTAATTAGATTAAAAAAAACAAAAATTGCACAAAAAAAATAAAAAAAACGCCCGAATTTTAAATAAAAAAAACGGACGTCTGAAAAAATAGAGGGATATAAAATAATGCCACTAATGTAATAAAAAAAATCGTATTATTAAAAAAAAGTAAAATTTTTTGTAAAAATATCTCCGTAAAAAGAATTTGCTTTATATTTGTACTTTGAAAGGAAGTTAAAAAATAATATTTTACCGTGAGTATAGAAGCAGATTTTTATAATACTAACGCTAAATACAAATCGTTAGACATCGAACATCAAATCGGATATACAGGCAATAGATTATATTCTATTATAGCTGAGTCAGCGTTTTTCGCCGGTGCTAATCTTGATTTTTACGATATTCGCAGACTTTGCGGAATGGGACTGACTACCGATAACAAAAAATTCTCGGATTTTGAAATCGCTGCCGATCTTTTTGATGCGTATTCCTTTGCCTCTAAAAAGGCAAAAATCGGTGCTGTTTTAACGGTTTCTTTATTAAATGATTTTCATAGAATGCTCACAAAAAGAACTCAGGATTTTACAGAGGAATCTTCTTTGAAAGAAAATGAACTTTGCGATTTTTGTGAAAGATTTAATATCCTTTGTCAAAATTTATATACATTAAATCTTCTTGATGGTTATTTTATAAGTTTTGACGCTTTTTACGAAATAGTAAAACTTCAACCTTGGAAAACGGCTAACAACCGTATGGCAAAGTTGATAATGAATTATATTCAAAAACGTAATTCTTTGATTCCAACGAGAATCTTGATTTCTCAAAAGGATAGATACAAGGAATTGGTTTCGTCTATTATTAACGGCGATAATCCTTCAAATGCCCGTTTGACTTTGACGGAATTTCATGTTGAGGCTTTAAACAAAGAAATTTCAGATTTTTTGGCGTATTATTCTACTAATACGAATCCTGCCCAATAATACGGGTGTGAAAATCTGTTGCCTTCTTTTAAATACTCAGTGGCAATTCTAAGGGATTGGTGAGGCGTTTTCCCGCTTAAAAGTGATGCGTAAAATTTCCTCATAAAAATGGAGGTAGCCTCGTCTGAAATGCTCCAAAGACTCATTAAAACTGATTGAACTCCTGAGAGCTTAAAACCTCTTTGAAGCCCGAAAATACCGTCGGAATTTACAAATCCTAATCCCGTTTCGCACGCTGACAAAACGGCAAGTTTCGTGTTTGAAAGGTCATATTCCGAAATTTCCATTGCAGAGAGAAAACCATCGTCAATGTTTTGCGGTATGTTTTTGTTTTTCAGATAGTTGTTAACACCGGCAAAGACTAATGACGAAGAAAAAAGCGGTGCATTGAGCTTGTCTTCACCCGAAAAATATTCGTCATAAAAACCGTGTGTGGCAATGTGAATAATTTCTGGACGTTTTTGAACATAGTATTTAAAACTTTCCTCAACTGCAGAATCTCCGTAAAAAAATGTAACGTTTTTATCCTTGGCTTTTTTCAGAACATAATCACATTCCTCATAAGCAGCATTCAAATATTTGTATTCTGAAGTCTTAGCGGGAATTTGCTGACGGAGACAATAACGTGATTTGTCCTTTGAAAAGTACTTTTCTGAAATTTCTTTTTGACGGTTTAAGTCCATGTCATAATTAATACCGCCAAAGAGTGCGATGCTTGAAAAATCAAAGTTTTCGCTGTTTACATTTGCTGTAATATTTGAAGTTGAAGAAATTCTAATCATTTTATAAATGTCGGACATCGTTTTCAGAGAGTCACATTTAAGATTTTCCAAGGCTAACGAATAAAGATACCCCGTGGGTGAAAACCATATTTTTTTTACGGAAGGAAATTTGTCCAAAATTTTTTTCCATATAAAATCCGTTAAATTTTTGTCAGAATAAATCGACGAAATGCCTTCAGGACTGCGCTCTGTTAAGGTTTCTTTTAATAGTTTGGAATTTTCGAGTTTGAAATTTTCTAATTCTTTGCTGCTAAAAAGCGGAATTATGAGCGGTTGCTCCGACTGATTGCTGAAAGCAATGGCAACATAATCATAATTGCAATATTCAGAATGGGACTGAATGAAAGCATCATCGTATTGATAAACTTCGGTAAACTCTACGGCAATTTCACCATCTTTTAATGCTGATTTAATCTTTTGAAAATCAGTTGAAAAAGCTTCAGTAACGGTTTCGTCGAAATAATCGCTGAGACTTTTTTCGTAGATTTTGATGAGTACATAGATTTCCGCTTTTTCTTGCGGCGTTAAAATCTCTTGAGTCTCAAGAAGTTTACGTTTTAGAGTTATGAGTTCAAAATAATTGTTTTCGAGTTCTATCGAGAGTTTAGCTACCTTGCGCAAACGGTTTTGCGAGATGAAATTGATGTTTTTTTGTCCGACGGAGGTTTGATAAACTTTTTCCGCAAATTCCTTGGAGTAATTGCCATCGAGAATAATTGCAGCCGTCAAAATTTTAGAACATGTTTCTTTTAGTTTTGACCAATATTCAGCCAAAGCCTCGGAGTTTAGATAGCCGAAGTTTTCTTTGACAATTTCGCTCATTAGCCTCGCACTTTTGATTAAATTTTTTTCCAAAGCGGTTTTATCGCCCGAAAAATATTTTACAAAACCTTTGTTTTCGTAATAAGCTATTACGTCGGTATTTTTTTCGGAGTTGAAAATCAGCGGGATAAGTTTTTCCGCTTCCGAAATATAATTATCGGTTTTTGAATATTTTTTTAATGCGAGATTGCAGTTTAGCAGACCGTTATAATTCTGAAAAGCTATCAGAGAGGTGTCTTGGTGGATTGCTTTTAAGATTTCGTTGGATTTTTGATAGAGTTGTTCTGCTTTTTTGAAATCAAAATCCTTACAACAATATTCGCCGCCGTGCTGACAAAATTCAGCGGTGTTGAGTCGTATTTCGTTTTTAAACTTGGTGTCAATGAGTGAAAGAAGTTTGTAAAATTCTTTTTTATTGTTGTTTTTCCAAAGCAATATGATTCTTTCGTCATAATCCCAAATTTCAATATTAAGGAATTTGTTACGGTCGAAGTAAGGATCTATTTCCACCCTTTGATCCAAAAACTTATCTATGGCATGAACGGTTGAATCCCAATAAATTAACGCTTTGTCGTATTGTTTTAGGAATTGGTAATAATTAACTAAGAAATAATAATATTTTCCGTCGGTATTGTACTTGTTTAGTTTGTTTTTAACAAGTTCGTTGTGTTTTCTTACCGTTAAATCCTTATAATATTCTATTTGCTGAATGTCAGAGCCGGTACGTTGAAGAACGTCAATGATTTTTTGAGAGGAAGAAATATATAGGGTTGCCTCGGAAGTGTTTGTGGCATATTTTAAAACTTCCTTGTAATATTTAAGTGCTTGATTATAATTGCAGTTACTTCTGTATAAATCGCCGCCTAACATTAAAAAATCGGCATAATTGTAGTTGTTGAGCAATTCATCAGAAAAGAAATACGAGAGAGCCTCTTCAAAAACTTGTATGCCTTTGTAAGATTTTCCTATTTGGTAGTAAGTGTTTAAAATATAGATATATACTTTTAGAACATAATTTTGGTCATTTAAAATTTTAGTGTATTCAAGGCTTTTGTTCAGACATTTCAAACCCATTTCGTCCGTAAAATTTGAATTAGTGGCGTATTTTATGTTTGCTAATGTTGCTTTGTAATAAGACGAATCCGTTTTGATGTTATAAAAATTCAAAATGCTGTCCGTAAAAAGAACGGCATTCTTCCAATCTCTTGCCTCTATGAGACTATCAGCCTTTTTGTATAGGTCATTAGTGTTTTGAGCTTGAAGATTCACGGATAAAAACACTAATAAAATAGTCGTATATACGAATTGTTTCATACTGCAAATTTAATTCAATATCCTGAAATTAAAAAAAATACCACTAAAAAAAACTTGCATAACACAAGTTTTTTTAGCGGTATATTCTTTTTTGAGTGTATTTTTTTAATCAACTTTGAAAAACTTTATCATGTCAATAAGTTTTGAGGCTTGAGTTGAAAGATTTTCGCTGTTAGATGCCATTTCTTCCGAAATTGAGGCAAATTGTTGTGTCGTAGTGTTGAACCTTTGAACGGCGATGTTAATTTGTTCGCTGCCTGAGGCTTGTTCGCGGCAAGAGGCTGCAATTTCACGCACTAAAGTCGTCGTTCTTTCAATCTCCGGCAAAACTTGTTTGAAAGCCTCGCCCGTTGTTTGTGCAATACTTTGACCATCTTTTGAAACTTTGTCAATTTCTTTTGCTGCGACGGCACATCTTTCGGCAAGTTTTCTGACCTCGGCTGCTACGACAGCAAAACCTTTTCCGTGTTCGCCTGCACGAGCTGCTTCAACGGCGGCGTTAAGAGCCAAAATGTTGGTTTGAAAAGCGATTTCGTCGATGATTGAAATTTTAGCGGCAATATCGTTCATAGCTGAAACTGATTCCAAAGCGGCTTTGCTGCAATTCTGAATCGTTGAAAATGTTTGGAAAGCAATTTTTTCGGTTTCCATTGCGTTTTCGCTGTTTTGTTGAATGCCCGAGGACATTTCCTCAATTGACGAGGATACCTCTTCCGCACTTGCAGCTTGGTCGTTTGCGCTTTGACTCATGCGCATACTTGCCTCATTGAGTTCCGTGCTTGAAGACGAAATTTCAGTAGCACTCGTTTCAATAGATTTAACGATATTTTTAAGATTTTCAGTCATTTGAGCCATTGAATTTTGCAACATTCCGACTTCGTCCTGTTTTTCGGTGTATTCAAGTTTTAGGCTTAAATCTCCGTCGGCCAAACGCGTACCATCTTCGATACCGCGTTTCAAAGGGCTGACGATATTTTTGTCGCTCTTGTGGGCTGTCAAATAAACCAAAAATATACTTACGATAATTCCTAATATCAAGAAAATTCTTGCTGAAGAAAGCGATTTGTTAATACCGGCAGCGGTTTCAAAAACCATTTTCTGGGCTGCTTCCTGAAGAACTTGAGATTCTTCGGTAACTTGGTCGCTCAAAATCATCAATGTTTCAACGTTTCCTAATGCGTTGGCAACAGCGGTGTTGTAAGTGATTGCCTGTTGTAAATATTCGTTACGGATTTTAACGGCTTTTCTGAAAATTTCAAGGTCAGAGCCGTGGATAAGGTCTGAAATCTTGTTTTGATAATTCGTTTGTTTGGTAATTAAACTTCTTAGAACTTGTTGATCGCGTGCCGAATCCTTATTAACGCTCGAATAAATATCCCTTATTAATTTTTCTGACAAAACGGCTGCCATACCTGCCTCCGCCAAAACTTTTTTGTTGCCTGAAATATTGGCTTGAATTGCCAAATTGTTTTGATTATCAGCAACTTTTTGAATTATTTTAACGTATTCTTTACGCATTTGCGTGAGCTTGTTTTCGATGTCAACAGAAATTATTGTGCTGTTAGCGGTTATTTTTTGAGTAATTTCGTTCATTTTGGTTATATTGACTTTCAGATTCTCGAAAGTCGAGTTCAATTCTTGGTTATCTTTTACATTTTGTAATAAAACTTCAAGGTTGTTGAGGTCGTCGATGGCGAGATTCATATTTTCTGTAACCTCGCTAACGTATGAACCTTTTCCGTCCTCTATAATTTTTTTCAAATTATCAATTGCGGCGTAAGAGTGTTCGTCAACTTGCTCGCTGAATTTCATTATGAAAAGATGTTTTTCTGCCAAATTGGCCGTAGCCTCGTTAATTTTACCGGTGCGCAAAAACATTACGAGTGCAACTAAAATCAATGGTAATGTCGCTGCTGTAAGGCTGAAACCGAGTTTTTGTCTGAGCGACAAATTTCTGAAAGATGTAATTATATCCATATTGTACCCAAAAAACTGTGAAACATTAGAAAAACTATGCAAAATTACACTTTTATTTCCTTGAGTGTTACCCAAAAATCCTTTTTTAATGAAAATTTAAGACTATACTAACAGCGATTGCAAATAGCCTGCAACTCCGCCTAAAACTGCACCTACGGTAATCAGTTTCCATTCGTCCTCTTGAAAAGCGGGACGCAAAAAAGCTATAAACTTTTTTGGCGGAAGATTAGCCATTTTTTCTCCGATTGTGTTTTCAATGTCAAGAGCCTTTCGGATATAAGGGTAAACAACTTTTATATGGAGTGGTAATTCGTTTACAAGATGAAAGAGCAAAACCGATTTGAATTCGCTGACCATGTTGTTGGTTATTAGAAATTTCAAAAGTGTGTGTTGCTTGTCCAAAACTTTATCGACGGCAGCCGAGAGGTGTTTGGCGATAATTTCTTTTGTAATTTTGTTGTTTTGATTGCGAAAAATATAATCGAAAAGGTTTTCTGATGTTAAAACTTCTTCTGCGATAATTTTAGCATAACGGTAACTTTCTTCTTTTTGGTTTCTTAAAAAAAGTCCCCAAAATCTGAATGGTCCGATTTTTTTCGGTTCTGCGGGTTCAAAAATTAGTTTTATTGCTAAAAAGTTGGTAATGAATCCGATAAAAACACCGTAAATTACAAACATTAGCCAATGTGTGGTGTAAATTGTCGTGAAAATTTGTCCTAACCCGAACAGCAGTCCGAGCCAAAATCCTGAGTTTTCAATAAAACGGAATTGTCTGCCGCCTAAATCAAGAAAAATATGATTAATCATACTTTTGTCTTCTTTCATTGTGTTTACGGCAAGGAGTTTTAAATTCAAAATGGAATCAATGTTTTTTTTGACATCTTCCATAATGTTTTCCACGGCTTGCGGCATAACTGAGGCAATGAGATTTTCTATTTTGTTTTTGAATCCACCCGAAATTATATCCCAAGTGCCAGAAATTTTGGTTTTTATGACTGCTGAGGTGATTTGTGCTGACATTAACGCAAATTCCTCGTGCGAAATTTTTTCAACTTTTTGGGCATCAAGTTTTGAAAAAACTTCTTTGGGCTTGAATAAATCTTTTGTTAATAAATCTACGGATTTTTCAGCCATTGCAGTTGCTTTGGAGGGTATAATTCCTTGCCATCCTAAAAATGGTTTAATTCCCACAAAATCAAGCGGATAAAAAGTCATTTTTATTGACAGCACATTAGTTAAATACCCTATCAAACCGCTTATCAAGGGAACCAAAAAACATATATAATGCTCTCCTATAAATTCAGCCATATAGATTTATTCTGTTTTTTTGACGTTGAGATTAAATTTCAAAACCATGTTAGGAGTTGAAATACTGTTAGTTATAACTGTTATGTAGCGACTTTGTTTGCCTGGGTGGTTATGAGTGTCAATCAAAATTTTTATTTGACCTTCTTGATTTTCTTTAATCGGTTTTTCGTCTGTTTCGTAGGTCAAACAATCGCAGGCATTGCGTATCGCTCTGATTATCAGCGGAGAATTGCCTGTATTTTGAAATTTAACGATATAAACCGCCGTATCGCCTTCCATGAAATCTCCGAGTGAAATTTCTTTGTCGCCTTTGAGCGTAAAGACTGACGAATTTTGTTGAGTTTCTTTTGTTTGACTCTCCGTCACAAAGGCTTTAAACATAAGGTTATAAGCGTAAGTATTCACCAAAATCGGAACTTCAAAATTTATGTAATCGAATTTTCCGTATTTTTGGGGATCGAAAATACATTTTATAATACCTTTTGAACCCGGTTTTAAAATTTCGGGTTCGGCAATGATTTTTATATATTCTGGCGTATTAGCTTTGTCAGCCTCGACTTTGATATTGGCTTTTGTCGGATTGATTACCTCAACCGTTTGTTCTGTTGTTTGGTCAAAAGGTATACGGTTGAAATTCACTGTGTTGGTTTTTAATCTTAAATCAAACATCGTGAAAGGATATTCCGCCGAAACCGGCTCTTGTCTTGCTATAACATTGCCCGAAATATATAAAATAATATCGTCTTTTGAGGCGTTGGATTTTATTATAATGCTTTTTGAAAAACTTCCGACTCTGTCCCTTGGGTCAAAAGTTACGTCAATGTAGCCTTTTTTTTGAGGCGGGACGGGTTGTTTTGACCAATCCGGCGAGGTGCAGCCGCAAGAGGTTTTTACCGAATGAATTATAAGCGGACGGTTTCCCGTATTGGTATATTCAAAACGGTGTGATACGGCACCCGAAAGTTCGTTGATGCTGCCGAAATCGTATTCGTCAGAATCAAAATTCATTATCTGAGCAAAAGATTCTTGAAAAAATCCTGTCAGAAACAATAATATGCTGAAAAAATATTTCATTGCTCGTTTTCCGTATTTTTTTCAAAATATTTTCCTAATTCGTAAATGTTCATGCCGAACGAAAAAGGTTGCAACAAGAGTTTTTGTTGCGGAATGTATTCAAAATCGGCATAACCGGTTTTGTCGTCTTGTTTTGATAAAAGAACCGAAACGCTGTCTTTTGAAACTGCGTAAATGTTTCCGTTAGAGTCAGTTGTGATGTAATTGCCTTTTCTGTCGGCTCTTATTCCGCGTATTTTTGACGGTAATGAGGCAAAAAATGTTGCGCCTTTTTTATCAAAAATATAAATTTTGTTTTGAACTCCTCCGGCTAAAACTGTTCCGTCCGAGCATAATGTCGAGGATTCATGGCAGAGGGAATCTTTCAAAAAGACTTCCGAGGTGTCGGCATTGATTTTGAAGATGCAGCCTGCCTGATTGTCTAAGGCATAAACCGTGCCTTTGTTGTCTTTTTCGAGAAAACACAAAGAGTGTGCAATAGGAATTTCGTATTTTTTTATGAGCGAATCCTCTTCCAACGAATATTTTATGACGGTTTTTCCAACGGCGGCAAAGAGATTTCCTTTGCAAATGGTTAAACCTGTGATTTTCAGAGTGTCGGCTATATTCAAAACGTCGTAAACTTTGCCATAAAGTTCTGTTTTGAAAATAGTGCCAGAGTTTTTGGAATCCTCTGAGGCAATGTAAAGGACATCGTTGTCAATGTCAGCAGCGATGCGTATCGGCTGCGGTAAAGTATTTTTTATGGTTTTAACAAGTTTCGCTCCGTAAAATGAGCGTTTGGAGTTTTGGGCAACGTAAATTTGTCTTTCGCCGCTTACTTCCTCCTTGTCGCAGGCCGCCCTGAAAACAAGAATTAATACAATAAGTATTATGATGTTAAAAACGTATTTCATTTTTCTTTTTTTTTAATATTCCCAAGCCTTTACGCCGTATTCTAATTTATGATTTTGAACGTTGGAATAGTGCCAAGTCCAATTTTTTGAATCTCTTACGGTTTCTTTAGGAATGTAAACTATTGATTTGTCGTACATTTCAAGACCGTCGGAATTGAATTTTCTCTCACTTACGGGCGATATGATGCAGGATTTTCCCCTCGGGAGAATTTTTAAATGGTATTGCTGAATAAACTGCTGAAGGTTTCTTGCCGAAATATCGTCAATAAGTTCCAATTTTGCGAGGTAATTTATAATCGGTTGCGCCAAAAATGCAAGCATATTGTCAGATACCACGAAATCAAAATTTTCAAGCAAATCACCGTAATTTCCCGAACTATAATTTGGCGAACTTATCAGAATATCAACGCAAAAATCTTTGTAACGGTTTATGCTGTAATAAGTTTCGCTGACGATTTTTGTGATGTCCTCCGTTATGAATTTTACGTTTTTGAATTCGGACATTTTTCTGACCACTTTTTCGGGATGCACCAAATCTACGAGATAAACTGTATCAAACATTTTTGATAATTCCAAAACGGGAACGTCAATACAGCAGCCGCTGCCCAAAACTACGCAGGAGCGTCTGCCGCAACATCTTCTTGCACAATCCGTTATGAATTTTCTCGTGTTGGAAATATGATTAGACCAGTTTTGAATTTCGCACAGATAATTATAATTATAAATGCCTATTCCCGATTCATAACCCATTTTACGGATAATTTTTCTGAACCGGGAATTTATATTTTCGCTTTTATAGATTTTTACCAAACCGAATGGCCACATGATTAATGATTTATCGTTATGTTTTTACTTTTTTTCGTAAAGGATATAGGGTTCTGGTCTAAAAAACATCGAAGTCGATAAATAATAAGGCCGTCCATAAAATTCCCAATAACCGTTGCTTAATGCGAAAACGCTGCCTTCAATCCACGGCGTAAAACGGCTGTCCGTGCTTAGTGCCATGCTGATATTATAACCTAAAGCGTTGTTGGAATTTCTGTTATGAAATCCCCATTTCGTGATAGCCTTTCCCATTCCCAAACACAATCTGTAATAATCCGATTCCACAACGGCATTAAATGAGATTATCGTATGAACGTTTCCTTTGTAGTTGATCATCATGTATTGCGGACAAATGCACACATTGATTTCAGGATTTTCTTTTTTGATATTAAAAAGTCCGATTGTTACATCAAGACCATAATTGAATCCTGAAAAGAAAGTCCAACCGATTTTTATTCTCGGAGAAATATAAACTTTTGTATTGAGTTGAGAGAAACCGTCGTTTATACAAAAAAATACAGCCGCCGAAATCAACAAAATCCGTTTTGAGAAATATTTTTTTAGAAAACGAAAGAATAACATGATTTATCAAGAAAAAAATTAAACTACTTTTTTTAGCGGCTCTCTTATATATTTTTTTTAAAAGCAACTATCCTAAAAACGGACAGTTGCTTTTAAAAAAAAAAATTTATAATTATTATTTAACATCATTTACTTTCACAACCCTGAAGCCGTAATTATAATTAGTAAATCTTGGCTGAGGTCCGTCTCTCGAGGTTACTTTAGCCATGTCTTCCACGTAATACCAAGAGCCGCCGCGTATTACACGGTAAGTTCCTTTCGTGGGACCGACGGGGTCTTTTACAGAGGAAGAGGTGTATTTTCCGTAATAGTCCAAACACCATTCCCAAGCGTTACCGCTCATGTCGTAAATACCTAATTCATTGGGTTTTAACTTTCCAACGGGGTGTATTCCTTTTTCACCCGTTGTCTCGTCGTACCAAGCAACCTCGTCAATATCGTCGCTTCCTGCATATACATAGTTTTTAGAGTTTTTACCTCCTTTTGCGGCATATTCCCATTGAGCTTCGGTCGGAAGGGAATATTTTCCGCCGTATTTTTGTGAAAGCCAGTCGCAATAGGCTATCGCATCAAAATACGTAACGTTTACAATCGGGTGATTGTCGTTCCATTGCCATTTTACGGCTTTGTCATGTTCCTCATACCATGCGGCGGGAGGATCAGTTGGCATTCTTCGGTTGGTCTCGTTACAAAACTGTTTGTATTGTGCAACCGTTACTTCGTATTTGCCGATGCTATAATCTGACAATGTTACGTTGTGGACGGGTTGTTCGTCTTCGTAGCCGTCTTTGTTTCCCATCTTAAAAGTTCCGCCTTTAACCTCTATCATTGCCGGCGGATTGGCTATTTGAGCCGAAATCGTGGAAACTACCGGTAGAAATAAAAACGTTATCAACAATTTTTTGCCTATAAAAGTCGGGAGTCTCATAAAAACCGATATTTTTGGTTAAAACTAAATTTTTATCTTCTGATAACAATTAGTTGCTGCTGCGGGCAAGCCTCATACCGTAATTGTAATTGGTAAAATGAGGTTCGGGACCGTCGCGGCTCGTAATGGTAGCGTGGTCTACCTGATAATGCCAAGAACCGCCTCTTAATACTCTGTAAGCTGTCGGGCTCAAGTTAATGGGGTTGTTTTCGGGTGATTTTGCGTAATAATCTTTGGTGTAATAATCCGAACACCATTCCCAAACGTTACCGCTCATGTCGTAGATACCCAATTCGTTAGCTTGTTTAGTGCCGACTTTTTGAGGACCTTTGAGTTTTGAGGAGTCATCGTACCAACATACTAGGTTTGCTGTGGCACTTCCTGAATAAATCGTACCTTTTGATTTATTGCCGCCTCTTGCAGCAAATTCCCATTCTGCTTCGGTGGGCAAACGATAACCGTTTTTGGTAACATCGAGATCAATTCCGCCGTCAGCATTAAGAGAATAACATTTTTGCAAACCTTCTTTTTGTGAAAGCCAGTTACAATAAGCTACCGCATCATACCACGTAATGTGATGCATCGGTAAAGCATCTTGCCAATCCCACCACGGTTGCGATGGCAACGGGTAAAACTTTTTAGTATCAGGGTGTTCTGCATACCATGCTGAGTCTGGTGCAGCCGGCATTTTGTGTTCCCTCTTGCTTAAAAAGTCTGTTGTAGACGCATCAGCGTCAATGAACTGTTTGTATTCTTTTACGGTTACTTCGGTTGTAGCTATATAAAAACTATTTACCGTTACTTTATGAACCGGTCTTTCGTCTGAATCGCCTTTAGGTATCGCAGTTCCGGGGTTTCCCATCTGGAAAGTACCGCCTTCTACCAAAACCATTTGAGGTTTTGTCTGCGCATTTGTAACAAGCGATATACATAACAAAGTTGCAATTAGAATCGTAATTTTATTCATCTTGCTAATTTTTTTTGGTTAGAGATTTTAATATTTTCGTGTATTTAATAAACGCACTCGTCGTTTATATGTTGCAATCCGAAAACATGTTTTTCGGCTTATTCGACAAAATTAAGATTTTTTTTTCAATTATTAACATTAAATTTAATAATATTTTTTACACTTAATTATGTTTTAAAAGCCAACTTGTTTAAAATCAATATATTAAGTCGCAAAAAAACTGATAAAAATTATTCTGAAATTTTTACTTCAGTTCTTCTGTTTTTGGCTTTACCTTCCTCCGTAGAGTTGTCAGCACACGGTTTTGACGAACCGTAACCTTTGAAATTCAGTCGTTTAGCATCAATATCCTTGCTAATAAGATATTTTACGATTGCTTGTGCTCTATTGCGGCTTAGTTCTATGTTGTGTGCCTCTGAGCCTGAATTGTCGGTATGTCCGCCGATTTCTATCTTTACATTCGGGTTTCGTGTCAAAAAGTCTGCCAATTTATCCAATTCGTAATAAGATTTCGGTTTAATGTCGTATTTATCCGTATCAAAAAATACATTTTCAAGTCTTAAAGTGCCTCCCGCCAAGAGTTTTTCCATAGAAATTTCTATGTATTTTTCCTTAATGGAATCGGGAATATTTTTTAGACTAAAGTTCAGAGAGTTCATAATGTAACCTGGGGCAGAAACATTAAGAGCGTAATCCTTGCCCTGAGGTAAAAACAGCATGAGATTAACATAATCTTCGCTTGTCAAGCCTTTATTAACGATATTTTTGGTTTCCAAATCCACTATTTCGTAATCGGCAGCCACGGGTTTTGAAGTTTTAGCATCTTTTACGGCGGCTTTTACCAAAAGCGTTCTCGTGGGCCTTAAACTAAGGGGAAGTTCTATTTCGTAAAGGTCTAACATTTTATTAGGCTCTCTGTCAGAGGCTATTATTGCCGAATTACCGAAAACCGAAACGGCAAGTCTTGTTTCATTGTTTTCGGTGTTGATTGGATAGCCTAAATTGACGGGTTTGCCCCAAGAGCCATCTTCTTGAAGATGGGATACGAATAAATCCTGTCCGCCCATTCCGATGTGTCCGTCGGAGGCAAAATACAAAGTCTTGTTGTCGGCATGAAGCAGAGGACTTGACTCGTCGCCTTTGGTGTTGATATTTTCACCGGCGTTTACGGGGTCAGACCATTTTCCGCCCGGCAAAAGTTTTGAATACCAAATATCTTTGCCTCCGAAGCCGCCGGGACGGTTGGAAACAAAATACAAAACCGTATTGTCAGCACTGAAAGCCGGTTGCGATTCCCAATAATTCGTATTAACGGGAGCGGGCAGTTTTCTTGGAATTGTCCAACCGCCTTCTTTTAAATACGAATAATAAATGTCGCAACATTTTATCAAACCGTCGGGACAAGTACATGAAGTAAAAAGCAATGTCTTGCCGTCAGAGGAAATATAAGGTGCGCCTTCGTTGTTTGGGGTGTTGATAACACCACCTAAGGAGCGCGCCTGTTGCCAAGGTTTTCCCGCTAATCTGTACGTTATGAAAATATCTTCCTGACTTACGGGAAGTAACGGATTGTCAGATGTTTGCGGTAATTCTATCGTATAGACCAAAGTCTGTCCGTCGGCAGAAATCGAGGGAAAATAATCGTTGTAAATGGTATTGACTTTTGGTCCGAGATTTTTCGGTTTTATGTCAACGGGATTCTCTAAAGCCGAAATTCTGAAATTTGCCGTTTCGATGTTTTGAGCACAGTGATCGCGTTTTTTTTGCGAGACTCTCTCTAAGCCTAAAACTTTTTTGTAATATTCGATTGAGGTTTTGTAATCGAGTTTTTCAAAATAAGCATCAGCAATTCCAGTTAAAATTGTTTCGTCATGAGGTTTTAGTTTTAAAGCCGAATTCAGAAACGAAATTTCCTCGTCGTATTTATGATTGCTTGCCGCAATTTCAGCTTCCAAAAGGTATGGTTCAACGAATGTCGGATCTGATTTTAAGGCTTTTGCGCATAATTCTTTAGCCGCCTCGTATTCAAATGCCGAATATTTTTTTATTGTTTCGTCAAAAAAAGCCTGTGCTTTTTTGTTTTGGGCATTAGCCTCAAAAACGCAGAACAGAATTATAAGGTGTAAAAATATTTTTTTCATAATTGATTATTCTAAATCTTCAATCATTCCTTCTTCCAATTTAAATTCTATAAAATCGATTCCGCCGTGAAGATTCTGCTCCGAAAGTCTCGGACAACCGAAAAACGCATCTTCTCCCATTTTTTTTACAGTTGTTGGAATATCTGCCCGTTGAAGGTTTATGCAGTTGGAAAATGCGTAATTTTGGATTTCAATGAGTCCTGAAGGCAGTTTTACGATGCCTAAATTTTCCGAATCCTCAAAAGCAAATTCTATGATTTCATTTACCGAAGGTTCAACGGTGTAGATTTGTGTATCTTTTTTAGCGGGATATTTTACGAGTTTTTTTCCGTCTTTGGTATAAAGTACGGATTCTTTTGACATGAAATGCGTGTTTTCGGGCTCAGTTTCAACTTTGACTAAAGCCGTACAACCTTGAAAAGCTCTTAATCCTATGCTTTCTACTTCGGCTGTGATTTTCAGAGCTTGAATTTTTGAGCAGTTATAAAAAGCCTTAATACCGATTTTTTTGCATTTGTCAGGCAGATTGAGTTTTGTGATTTTGTTGCAGTTGGCAAAAGCATAATCTCCGATTTCCGTTATGCCGTCGGGCAGCGAGACGCCGTAAAGCGAGGTACAATAACAAAAAGTTCCTTCTTGAATTTTTTTTACGCTGTAAGGAATGTTTACCGAATTGAGATTTGTGCATCTGCAAAACGCTCTTTTACCGATTTTGCAAATTGTGGAGGGCAAAATTATGCTTGTAATGCCTTGACATTTTATGAATCCCGTATCGGCTATGGCTGTTACGGTATAAGTTTTTTCGCCGAATTTTACGTTTTGCGGAATGATGACGTTGCCTGACATTTTGTGGTCGGCAGCTAAAATTTCGGAAGTTTTTTCGCCGGTGATGCGGTAAATAAACGTTCCGTTTTTAAACTCTTGAGCTTTTAATGCAAGGTTCATAACAGCAAAAATTAATAACAGGATTTTTTTCATAGGAATTAATTTTTAGTTACGCTAATAATGGCAAAGATATAGTTTTTGCTCAAAACTGACAAAAAAATTTTATTAATCCTTTAGTTTTTATAATTTTGCAAAAAAACTTTTTTTTTAAAACAAAAAAGAAAATAATCATGGCTTTAATAAAAACACTTTTGGGCAAGACTCCCGAATTCGGAGAAAATATTTGGCTTGCTGATAATTGTACTATTATCGGTGATGTTAAAATGGGTGATAATTGTAATGTTTGGTTCAATGCCGTAATCCGCGGTGATGTCCATTCCATTAGAATCGGCAACCGAGTTAATATTCAAGATAATGCTTGTTTGCACGCTACATTCAAGACCTCGCCTTTGAATATAGGAAATAATGTTTCCATCGCTCATAACGCTATCGTTCACGGCTGTACGATAAAAGATAATGTTTTAATCGGTATGGGAGCAATCGTTATGGACGATGCTGTTATTGAGGAAAATTGTATTATTGCCGCCGGAGCCGTTGTTACAAAAGGTACTAAAACCGAAAAAGGAAGTGTTTACGCCGGTTGTCCTGCTAAAAAAATCAAAGATACTGACGAAAAACTTCAAAAAGATTTAATTAACAGAATTGTAGATAATTACGCAATGTACGCTGATTGGTACAGAGAATAAAAAGAGAATTATGACCGATGAAAAAGATTTAACGGCTTGTTTAGAGGAGCTTTTCTCGGAGAGGGAAAAAGTTTCTTTGGAATTATCAGCTTTGGCTTCAAAAAAGGCCGAGCTTGATAGAGAAATCGAAATCCTAAAACGAAAAATGCGTCCTGAAGAAGTTTCTTTGAGAAAAGTCGCTCAGGCTGAGGAAAAATTATCAACAATAACTCCGCCTCCCAGAGAAGAATCTCAGGAAATATCCGAGAGTTTTTTCGCGCAAAATCTTATCGGAAAAATTGGCGTGATTATTTTGGTCATCGGCTTGATCGCTTTTGTTAAATATCTGTTTGACAGAAATTTGTTTTCAACGGGCGTTAAAGTTTTTTTAGGTTATGTTTTGAGTATCGTTTCGGTGTTTTTTTCTTATAAAAACAAAGAAAAACGTAAAGTTCTCTCGTCAATTCTTTTTACCGGGGCGGTAGGTTTTTCGTATGCGCTGACATTTGTTTCGCAGCATTATTTTGACATTTTTTCTTCCTCGCAATCCCTTTTTATTGCGGGTCTGATTGCGCTTTTTGTTTCTGCGGTCGGATATTATTATTCGGTTGTATTGTTCGGATTTTCGTTGCCGCTGATATTTTTTGCGCCGATAGGGGCGGCATTTTATTTAACGGAAACTAATTTTTGGATTTGGACAGGATTTGTTTTTTTGCTTTCGGTTTTTGCCTTAGCGGTTTCACTCTTGAAAAAGAATTCTTTTCCCGCTGTAATGGCTTGGATTATAACTAATTACTTTTTGATTTTTGCTGCTTTTGATGCGCCTGACATGATGAAAAATATTATTGTTTTTTATCTGTTTTTCGCTTTGTTTTTGACCTTTTCTACGCTTTGGGACGCAAAAAAAATGTTAGCCTTAAATCTGCTGAATACTTTAATAACAATATTTTGGGTTTGTCTTAATACAGATACTGCCTTGAAATCGGGACTGTATTTGATGATAATTCCCTCTTGTTATGTTTTAGCGGTTTTTTTGTGTCATAGTGTTAAATATAATTATCTGTATTTCATCGTTTTTACATTTAATCTTGCGGCGTTTTTGATTTTGAAGGATTATGTAAAACATCTTATACTTTTGATTTTTGCTGTTGAGGCTTATACTTTTAATTATTTGAGTCAGAAAAAGCAAAACCGTTTTTACGAAAATTTTTCGTTTTGCATTTTGATTTTGAGTTTTTTGTCCGCAATTTTACTGCTTGGTGTTACTGACAGATGGAATTTTAGGTTCGTTATAAATTCGTTTTTTATCGTAATGCTGATAGCCTCGGCAATGAACTTTTTTCTGTATTATGATTATAAAAACGAAATTTATGCTAAAACTGCATTTTATTTGGGAGTTTTTCTCTTGATTTTAGCGATTAATCATAATTTCTTTTATAACAGCAATGACAATGGAATTTTGGAAATTTCCGTATCAATGATTTATTTTTCTTCGTGTTTGCTTTTTTTAAGGAAGATAAAATTTTATGACAGTTTCAAAATTCCGCTTTTGGTGTTGCTGATAGTTTTGGAATTTATTTTTATTTGTTTGAGAGCGGAATGTGTCTGTGCGAGGGCGGTTGAAATTTTTTCAATTGCAGTTTTTTTGTTTTCGTTTGTCGTGAGTTTAAAAATTCCATTGAAAAAAGAATATAATGTTTTAACGGAATTTGTTTTGAGCCTTATTTTGCTTTTTTTCATTTTGAACGAATTTATGGTGAGATTTAAGGGATTGGAAATTAAATCATTGTTAGTAAGTTTGTTTGCAGCGGTTTATGCAGCGGTTTTGTTTGTTGTGGGATTCAAACTCAAGAAAAAACATTTACGGTATGCCTCAATTGCAATTTTTGTCATAACCGCCTTAAAAATAGTCCTTTGCGACGCTTGGGAACAATCTTTGGCATTAAAATCAGTAATTTTTCTCACAGAAGGTGGAATTTTCTTGTTAATTTCGTATCTTTACTCAAAATTTTTTAAAGATAAATGACGGAAAAAGTTTGGGAAATAAAAGAATATCAATCTTTTAGCGATGATGATATAGAAAAATTACGTTCAGATATGAACAATTTTTTGGACGTTCATTTAACGAAGATGTTAGCCTCGAGGGTAGGACTTTCGTTGGAAAATGTCCGTAATTTTTTGCGTCCGAAATTAGAAAATCTTCACGACCCGTTTCTTTTCAACGATATGGATAAGGCTGTGGACAGGCTTGTCCTTGCAATGAAAAAACACGAAAAAATTCTCGTTTATGGCGATTATGATGTGGACGGAACAACTTCTGTTGCATTGGTTTATTCGTTTTTAAGGGAATTTTATCCGCATTTGCTTTATTATGTACCTGACAGATACACAGAAGGTTACGGCGTAAGTTTCAAAGGCGTGGATTTCGCTTTTGAAAATCATTGCAATCTTATTATCGCCCTTGATTGCGGAATCAAAGACAATGCAAGAGTTGAATATGCCCGTTACAAAAATATTGATTTTATCGTTTGCGATCATCACACTCCGGGCTTGGAATTGCCTCGGGCGGTTGCCGTTTTGGACGCTAAACGTTCTGACAATACGTATCCTTTCAACGAACTTTCGGGCTGCGGCGTTGGTTTCAAATTTATGCAGGCGTTTTGTATTCGTCAGAATATTCCGTTTGAAAGATTACTCAAATATATTGATTTAACGGCAGTTAGTATCGGTTCTGACATTGTGCCTATCGTGGACGAGAACAGAATTTTAGCATATTGGGGGCTGAAAAAACTCAATGGCGAGGAAATTAAATTTTTAGGTAACACATTACAGCTCAAGCCTTTAACGTCTTTTCAAGCGATAATTGAGGAGTCGGGTTTGAAGGACAAAAAAATAACGATTTTTGATTCCGTCTTTATGATTGGACCCCGTATTAATGCGGCGGGAAGAATTCATTACGGAAAAGATGCCGTTAAACTCCTTATAACAGAGGATGTTAATGAGGCGAAGAAGTTTTCTAACGAGATTTCTTTTTATAATCAAACCCGTAAGGATTTGGATAGAAAAATTACCGAATCTGCTCTTGAATTTTTATCGCAAGACAAAGATAATCAGCAAAATACCACGACTGTTGTTTTTGGTGAAAATTGGCACAAAGGCGTTGTGGGAATTGTTGCTTCAAGGCTTACGGAGCATTATTTCCGTCCCACGATTGTTTTTTCTAAAGTAGGGGAGATGTTGACGGGTTCAGCGCGTTCTGTTTCGGATTTCAATCTTTACGATGCCATTGATAGTTGCCGTGGATTTTTAACGGCTTTCGGCGGTCATAAATTTGCTGCGGGATTGAGTTTAAAATTCGAGAATTTTGAAAAATTCCGTCAAGCTTTTGAAAATTATGTCAAAAATCATATACTTCCTTCTCAACAAAAACCAAAAATCGAAATCGAGCAGGAACTTGATTTTAAATCCATTACGTTAGAATTTTACGAAAAACTTCAACAGTTTGAACCTTTCGGACCCGAAAATCCCGAACCAGTGTTTTCAACTTGCGGCGTAACGGATTTAAATTCAAAAACAGTCGGGAAAGATAATTCTCATTTAAGATTGGAAGTAATTGATAATTCGGGTTTTACGAAGGTCGGAATAGCCTTCGGAATGGGGCATTTGATTCAAGAAATCAAAACTGGAAAACCTTTTGATATTTGTTATACGATAGATTTGAACGTGTTTAAAAATAACAAAACTATTCAATTGAGAATTAAGGATATAAGAATTTGAAAAATGAAAAAAACGGGGGCGTGAAAAAAAATTTTACGTCCCCGTCTCTTTTATTCGTTTAAAAAAAATTCTATTCTTGAGTTTCATACATTTTTTCGATTCTTTCGTCGAAAAGTGCTGAAATCTTATCGAAAAGATCTTCATCGGCAATGCTTTCGCAAATTTCATCGCCGTCTTCTTCGTAAATATGAAGAATGAGAATTTCAGTATCTTCTTCCGTTTTGGAATCCAAATCGTCAGGATTTTCGTAATAAGGAAGCAAAGCGCAATATTTTTGACCTTCGTATTCGAGTTCGTCAAGGATTTCAAAATCGTGGTCGTTGCCTTCTTCGTCTTTCAATGAGATAATTTCAATCTCATTTTCTTCGTTTTGTAATTCTTCGCTCATGTTTTCTAAACGTTTTTAATGATTATTTTCAAGCGCAAAGTAAGGAATAATTTTTTTAGCGTGAAAATTTTCTTTAATTTTTTTTTAATTTTGCCGAAATACTTTTGTTTAATAATATTTTGTTTTATATTTGTAATTTACTTTTACGGATATTAACTAAAAACAAAAAACTGCGGATAACGAAATTAATTATGGATAGCAACAATTACAACACTATAGGTATACAAGAAGAAGAGACTCTTGTTGCAGAAAGTAAGAAGTCTTTTACACCTAAAATTATTCATATTTTGATTGCTGTTTTTGCAATTATAATACTTTCGGGTTTTATTTTTGTGAGTCTTAGCGGCAATACAACTGATAATAAATACACCGGATTAAAAAATATTCCGATAGAAGAAAAGGATTTAATTCATATTTTTTCCGGTAATTACGACGGCAAAAGCGTTTTGATTACCGTGAAAAAAATATATCAGGAAAACGGCAAAACATATATGGTTTATGATTTGAAATGTGATTTTATTCCGATAGCCTCAGCCTGCAAGTGTCATATTGACTTTCTTAACCATACTTTTGATTTTAGCATTGACGAAAAAATTTCAAAAGTTCCGTTAGGTAAAGGTTCTGTTCATAGGACATCTGCCGGAAAAATTATTTTCAAGGACGAAACCGATAATGCTTATAAAATAGATTTGGTACAATTATAAAATTACTAATACATAAAAAGAATATGAATAAATTTTTTTGCTTATTAATAGTCGTTTCGGCAATTTACACCGCTACTTTTTGTTCTTGCGGTTCGGAAGCTGCTGATAATCAGATAGACAGCCTAAATGCTATTTTGGACGAGTATGTTAAACGCGACAGTATGCAGTCGAGTCTTCTTATAAGTTACGACAAGCATTTGAGTCAGTTTGGTAATATTCAGGATAGTATTGAACATTTTCAGAAATCGATTGATTCCTTGAAAGTGGTGATTCGTAAAAACGGAAAGGCTACGGGTGCTCAAAACAAAGAGTTACAAGCATATATCAATCAAATCCGCAGCTATATTTCTCAAAACGAAGAACTTGCGCAAGAGCTTCAGGAGTCGGGTTATAAAAACGCTTCGATGACAAAACTCGTAAAACTTATGTTTGCCTCAATCGAAGATAAACAAACGCAACTCAAACAAACTCAAAACGAAATCTCAGAACTTAAAACAAAAGTCCACGGTCTTGAAACTAAAGTAAACGATTTAACACAAGAAAATACTGAATTAACTACAACTGTCAGTGATTTAACCAATAAGGTTTCGATTATTACCGGCTCTATCAAAGTTATTCAGCCGAAGGAAAGAAAAGCAAAAAAAATACAATCTCTTAATATAGTTTGTAGATTAAAAGCAAATCCCGATGCTCCTAAAGGTGCAATTAATATATATTTCAGAATTACTGACGAGGGCGGCAATTTGCTGCAAAATCCTGAAGGTGATTTTGAATATGGTGGCAAACAAATTGCTTACACCGTAAAAACTACGGTAGATTATCAAGGCAGTGAAATTTCTAAAAACGTAACGTGGAACAAAACTACTCAAAATCTTTCTGCCGGAAAATATACCGTGGATTTCTTTATCGAGAATCGCAAAGAAGGACATGATACTTTTGTCTTAGATAAATAAAAAAAGGGAATAGGAAAAACAGAAATGATTGACTTTGAACAACTTAAACAGAAGATTGAGCAGTATGTCAGAACGGGAATGACCGAGGCAAAGCGCAGCGAATTGTTAGCCGAGGCGCAAAAAATCGGAATTTCAGCCGGACAGTTTGTTATGCTTGTCAAACATGCCGAACTTGAGTTGAAGTTTTCAACGGGAATTTCTAATACGGAATATCCTACTGAAATAGGTTCAGGCTTTTTGACGGCGCAACCCGTTGAGGGTTCAGGTTTTATAACGGAAAACGAAAATTCGGGCTCTGGCTTTTTAACCGAAAGCGACAGCAGTGCTTCGGGTTTTATCAGCGGTGCTAATTTTGACGGAGGAAATTTTAATCAGCAGTTTACCGAGATTAAGAAACTTGAATCCTCGGGTGCAATGTCTGACATTTATTCTGCCGTTCATTTAGGAAGAAGAAAAGTCATAATCAAACGGATAAAAGAAAAATATCGTAACGATAAAAATTATATCGACTTGTTTTACAAGGAGTTTGATACGGGTTACGCTCTTGATTGTCCTAATATCGTGCATTTTTACGGTAAGGGCGAGGACGAAAACGGACCTTATTATTATATGGAATATGTTGATGGCAGGACGTTGAAGGATTTTATTGCCGACAAAGAAAACATAAAACCGCAAAAAATAACTCCGATTGTGATGCAAATCCTTGAAGGTCTGCAATATATGCACAAACATCAGGTTTTTCACCGTGATTTGAAACCTGAAAATATAATGATAACTTTCAAGGGTGATAATGTTAAAATCATAGATTTCGGGCTTGCTGCCGACGATACGGTTGTTGATACTTTAAAAAATGCCGGTACGCCGAAATATGCCGCTCCCGAACTACTAAAAAATGCCGCTCAAGCAGATCAACGCTCGGATATTTTTTCGTTAGGAATGATTATAATGGAAATTTTTGCGGGCAGTCCTGACAGAAGAAAACTTCCTCTGATTACAAATTCTGTTTTTAGGGAGATTGCGGACAAAGCTACAATGAGCTTGCCTCAAGATAGGTATCAAAATTGTCAGGAAATAATCAACGTTTTGATGGTTCAGCCTTATAAGCCTGTTTCCTCGCCGATACCTAAGTGGTTGGAAGACAAGATAAAAGAATATGCTGCTGACGGTGTTATAACACGAAACGAAAGAATTGTATTAGATAAGGAAATAGCAAAAACGGGTGCTGACAAAGACATCGTGGAGGCTATGATTAACGACGAAATCGAAAAAGCGATTCAGCGTAAACGCAACGAAGAGGCGCGTCGCCGTCAAATGCTTTTGCAAAATTCCACTCAAATAGTTGAAGAAAAATCTTCGATGAAAAAACTTTTTAAAATTTTGCTGTGGGTAATTGTTTTTTTGATTTTGGGATTAGGATTGATTAAATGGTATAAAATCGGGTTTAAATTTCCGAATTTTTCCTCGGCAACCGAAAGTCTTTTGCAGGAAGAATTTTCGCGCGGTGATAAGGCTTATGTTAAGCTCGAAACCGAACTTTTGGAACAAGTCGGCGGAAAAATTGTAATGAAATGCTCTAAAAATCAAGAAGTTGAAGTAGTTGAAGTTTTGTATCAATACATCGAAGTCAAAACTTTGGGTAAACGGGGCTATATTGACAAACGGTATTTAAGCCACAGAAAAAATTAAAAAAAAAATATGTTTTCGCTTTTAAAAAAAATACTGACAAATGCCAAAGTCGTAGAAACAAGTAGTATTCAAGGGCGCAAACCGGCTCAAGAAGACAGCTTTTATGTTTCCGGCGTTAGAAATTTAAGGCGTTTGATTTTTGTTGCGGACGGTGTCGGCGGACACGGACACGGTGATTTTGCAAGTCAAAGAACCGTTAACGTTTTTTCCGAGGCTTTTAATAATATGCCTAATGAGGTGAGCGTTAAGGATTTTTTGATTATGACGGCAAAAGAAGCCGCGCGTCAGGTTTTAGAAAAATCCGTTGAAGACCCTTCGTACAAAAATTGCGGAACAACGCTTTCGGGTTTTTTTGTTAGCGGAAACGTTTATTATACTATTAATATAGGTGATAGCCGGGTTTATCTTTTCAGCGACGGGGTTTTGAGCCGCGAAACGCATGATCATTCTATCGTACAACAACTTTTGGATTCAGGACAAATCACTGAAGAAGAAGCTTTTACGCATCCTAAACGTAATATTATGACTTCTGCCATAGGTCAGGATTTAAACATGATGAAAATTGACGTTTCAGAGCCGCGTCCGTTGCAGGCGGGTGATATTTTGATGGCTTTTTCTGACGGCGTTCATGATGCTCTTACCGACAATCAAATTTTCAGAATTGTTAAGGAGATGAAAAATTCCGACGGTTTGGCTGAAAAATTAACGTCTTCGGCTTACGAGGCCGGCGGAAAAGATAATATTACGGCAGTGATTTTCAGATATTTGGGATAGTTTTTTTCTTGATAATAAAATGGAAAAACTTTTAGCATTATATTTCAACGATGATTATTTGCAGGCGGCTGTGCAACCGTTTCAAGGCAAATTTTCAATCTTGTCGGCAACTGACGACAACAGATATTATTTTTATTTTAGGATTAATCCTTTCAGCCGTCAAACGGATTTTGGCGGCGATTACAAGAAGAATTTCCGTGATCGGCAAAACCTTTATTTAGGCGATTTAATCAAAAATATAGAAGAAAACGCTGAATACGAAATCGGAGATTTAAAACAGGGATATTTAACGCTTTTTGATTGTATAATACAGTCTGTCAGGGATTTGTATTATAAGAAATTAAGCGTTTTTGAAAGTTTTTCTTTCGATGACAATACTGTGATTGATGCTTTCGGAGTTTTTTCTGACAATATTTCCGATTTAGCAAAACAAAAAATCATTGATTATTTTAGAACTAAAAATATTTCTATTAATAATACGCAAACCTCTGACACATTAGCGGTTAAATATTTTGCATCGAAAAATGGATTGTTTTGTCAAGACAGACGGTTTGCTGTTTTGGAGGCATTAGGCTGCAATCTTAATATGTCAGTTGTTAGTGCCGATAAAAAAGTTTTCAAGCGTGAAAATTTCCGTCAGTTCAAAGGCTACGGCATCGACCCGATGGTGAAGGTTATCGCTGAAAAAATTGTTAAATCCGTAAATCTTACAGAACATATTATCGATTCTGACAATACGGAAGAAATTAATGCCGAAATTATTCGTCATTATGATAAAGCGGAGGCGGTAATCCGTCATTTTGAGCAAAATACACAAAAACGCACGATTAAAATTTCAACGGTTTTTGCCTGCAATCCGGGTAATAAAATTTCGGTTGTTTTGTCTTTTGACGATTTGAGTCAGACGGCATATCAAATTTCGAGACAATATTCTGCGTTTTTTTCAAGCGGTTTTCTTTCGGAGTTTGATATTAAAATCAGCGGTTTGGAGAATGTGATTTTAGTTGGTAATCCGCTGGGCAACTGTTCTATTTTGCAAGAGTTTAATTCTTTGGCGGGTAGTAAGTTACAACATATTTCAACACAAGAGTCAGAGAATTTTTTGATGGAGGTTTTCGATTTTTTGCCTTCTGAAAACGAGGTTTCTAATGAGTGTGATGAAGAGTCTACGATGTTTTTGCCCGATACGGAGCCTGAGGTTGAAAAAAAATCAGAGCCTGTTGTTGCTCAAAAAGTTTATCGTGAGGTGGAAAACGTTAATCTTTCGCAATTAAAGCCCGGAGTGAAAATTTATCTTGATACTTTTGATCCTACGCCGGGCAAAGGTGCTGCTTTTCAAGAGTTTGAAGTTTTGAATCCCGGTAAGTTGCGAGTTGTTTCAAGCGGTAGGTCGTTGATGCCCGGCGATATTGCAGAGCCGTGTGCTATGATTTGGCAAAAAGAGGTTCAAGTGGATTTGGATATTTTTCGCAGCGGTAAAAAAATCGGAAGATTCAGAACCCGAATCGTTAAAAAAATATCTTTAATGCAATGATTGTCAGATTAGATAACGAATTATGGTTTCCTGATCCGAGAAGAGGGGAGGAGGACGGACTTTTTGCAGTAGGTGGTGATTTGAGTGTTCAGAGGTTGATTTTAGCGTATCAACACGGTATTTTCCCGTGGTTTCCTTTCAAAGCGGAAGATGCGTATCTTTTTACCGAGGATGGCAAATCAGAGATTTTGTGGTATTGTCCGATGCAAAGGTTTGTAATTTTCCCGAAAGAAATTCATCAATCTCATTCTTTGCGAACGGTTTTAAACAAACACAAATACAGGGTTTCTTTTGATGCTGCTTTTGATGATGTAATTGATAATTGTAGCAAATTGAGAGTTGAATGTCAAGGAGCTTGGCTTGGCGGAGAATTACTTGAGGCGTACAAAAAACTTCATCAATTGAACTATGCCCACAGTGTTGAAGTTTGGAATGAGGATGATAAACTTTGCGGCGGACTTTACGGTGTGATGGTGAAAAGTGTTTTTTGTGGCGAAAGTATGTTTTCGTTGGAGCCTGGAACTTCAAAAATTGCTTTGGTTTATCTTTCTAAATTGTTGCAAGAATTTGATACTCCGACAATTATCGACTGTCAATTTTCAACCCCGCATTTGAAATCAATGGGTGGCAGATACATAAGTTACGATGTTTATATGGAATTTAATTGACTTTGTCTTATGGTTTTGATTTTTTCAATGCGGTTGAAATGTTAAAAGTTCCAGCCGACCAAGTCCCCGAACTACGATATTTGATTTAAATAGTTATCGTTCCCCTGTGGAAGTGTTTCTTTTTTGAGATACTTCCGCAAGGGATTTTTTTTATTTAACACTTAAAATAAACATTACCATGAAAAGGTTTAATTTTTTATTGTTCAGCGCATTAGTTTTTGATGTTTCTGTAAAAATATGATATACCAAACGACTATCGAAATGCTTTTTTTTCGGTAGTCATTTTTTTTGTTACGGAATAGTCACAAAATTTATTAGCCGATAATAATAGCCGTTAATCCTATTACAATTGCGATTGCGGCTTTTATGCCTTTTACTAAAAAGAAATCACGTTTGTTTTCTGCAAAAAGCGGAATTGCACCGTGTCCGTCTTGAACGATACTGTTAGCAAGCAAAACCGTAAACGGTATTGCTCCCGAACAATAAAGCGTTATAAAAACGATATGCGGTCCCGATTCTGGAATCAATCCTATCAAAACGGCAACTAATAATAAAACAATTTCAATATTTTGTTTGTTGAAACTTTTTACCCAATCTTCTATTTTGAGAAATTCCGTTAAGAAAAATATTACGGTAAGGGCGGCAAATGTCCATAGAAAAACTTTTTTGAAATGTTTTCCGATAACGTGATGCCAAATGTGGTCTTCAAAAAAATGGTCTGACACTTTTATAATTACAAATAATGACACCGCCGATAAAACCAAAAACGTAATTTTTACGGGTGTTAAACCGTTGTCTTCGTCGTCTTCGTTGAAAAAGCCAAGGCACGTTAAAGCGATAAACGTTAAAACCGAAATAATCAAAATTAAACGTTTTTTGCTTAAATGTTTTAAGTTTTCGCGTATGTTGCCGCTGATTGAAACTTCGTTGTGTCCCGTAGAATGAATTTTGTGAAGTTCAAAATGGAGTTGTCCGCCTCTTGGCATTGAACGTTTTCCTGCTATGAAATTAATAATATAACCCGTTGAAATAGAAATAATTATCAAAATACCGAAAATTAACCATGCTTTTTCCGGCATTAACGATACCATAAAAAAAGCCTCATCGCCCGTTGTTGCGATAAGATTGCTCATCAATGCTCCGAAACCTATAACCTCGTGAGTGTACATCGAAACTGCCGTAAACGAGCCGACACAACCAGGCAGAATTCCTAAAAACGCTGAAATTAATATCTGTACAGCCGGCTTTTTTTGCATGAAACTATTGACATGACCTTCCGAAAAAACGTTAAGACATTCCAAAATCATTATCATGCACAAAACAAAAAATGTTATAAGCACACTTTGCATTATAACATCTGAAAAAAACTCTTCAAGCATAATTTATTTCTGCCAAAACCACTTTTTTTTCTTTGGGGCTTCTACTGCTTTGTTGCTTATTTTCTGATAAATCTCGCTCCAGCCGGGGAAACCTCCGAAATTTCTGTCATCAATGAACATATCCGCATCAAGTTTTCTCATGAAATCTTTTTCCGAATATTCCTCTTCCGGAAAATTACGGTTTACGGCATAAAATTCAATGCCGTTTTTTTTGCAAAATTCAACCGCGTCATCCAAAAGTTTGCCTTCACGACAAGTCCAAAGTATAAGTCTGTGTTCCTTTTGAAGTTCTTTTAATGCTTGAAACACAAACATTTGAGGTCTGCCGATTTCGGGGTATTTATCCTCTACTATCGTGCCGTCAAAATCTATCGCTATTTTCATTTTTTTTTACAAATTAAATTTCGGGTCAATCAATTCGTTACGCATAGCGGTAATTTTTACGCTGATGTCGTTATAGAGCTGCGGATCGATTTCTTTGCCCGGAATTTTATCATAAACGCCCTTTATGTTGTTGAGTTTTAGGATAATAGCTTTCAAATCGTAGTTGTAATAAAAAGCCGAACTCTCAACCATTACTTCATAAAGATAGTTTATAAGATTTTCTAATCCTTCTTTTTGCTCCAAAATTTTAGTTTTTGTAGCTTTCAAATCGTTTGAGGCAATGGTAAGATATTGACTTTCAACCCAACCTCCGTAAATTACGAAAGGCAGTATGTTGTTTTTCTCGTTTTCGTCCAAATAGTTGCACGCTTTCCAATACGATTCGTTAGCAATGAAACTCAATGAATCGGCACTTGCTATATTGTTTTCGATTCTTTCAATGGATTTGTAGGTGAAACCTTCCGAAATTTCAAGCCTGTCCGCAATTTTGAAAGCACAGTTGAAATAATCCAAAACCTCATGCTGGCGTCCGTAACTCGAACAATACGCAATATCTGCCGAATATACGCCTAAAACCATTGCTTGTTTGGTTTCTTTCGTATATTTTTCCCGCTGTTGCGTAGACAAAAGAAGATCTATATTATAAGGAATCTCCTCTTTTACCATGTAAGAGAACAATTCTACCGGCAAGGGTATGTTATACTTGGTATAAACAATTTTTTTCTGGCCTTGCGTGTCGGTTTCATCATCTTTATATTTCGATCTTTTGTGTTGCGTATTACCTGAGCATGCCGTCAAACATGCTAATAATAAGCCGGTTACAAGTATGTATATAATTCTTCTCATTTTATGGTTGATTATCAGTATGCTAATGTTTTTATAGTTTGCAAATATAGCAATTTTATAACAAAAAATTACTTTTTATATTGCTTTTTTCTTTAATATATCTTAATTCGCTGATAATAAACTTTTTAAATCAATGTTTTTTGGGAAATGAAATAATAAATTCAGTTCCTTTTCCTTGTGTGGATTCCACTTTGATATTTCCGCCGTGTTTATCGGCGAATTCTTTACAAATTAGGAGTCCCATTCCGGAGCCTTTTTCGCCGGCCGTACCTTGAGTGGTTTTGGTTTGCGATGGCGACATCAATTTTGAACGTGTCTCTATGCTCATTCCTATTCCGTTGTCTTTTATCGAAACCTCGTAAAAATTCCCTTGATCTTTGCCTGAAACCATGACAAGACCGTCTGGGTTTGTAAACTTTATGGAATTTGTGGCGATGTTTCTGACAATGGTTTGAAACATTTGTTTATCAGCATAAATAATGTCATTTTCATTGGTATTGTTCATAAGGCAGATATGTTTTTTCTGCGCTTGAACTCTAATTTCGCTCAAAGCCTCTTCCGTGATTTCGTTTAAGTTCAGCTCTTGAGGGTTGAACTCGATGTTGTTCATTTGACTTCTTGCCCATGTGAGTAGGTCGTTGAGAAGTTTGTACGCACTCTTGCTTGACTGATTGATAACCAAAGCCATTTGCGAACATCTTTCTTCTGAAATACTTTGAAGCCTTTTCGTTAAAATTTCCGACAAGCCCGTTATCGCATTGAACTGATTGCGTAAGTCGTGTGAAATTATCGAAATAAATTTATTTTTCGTATCAACGGCTTTTTTCAGTTCTTCGTTGCTTGTATGGAGTTTTTCTTCGTATTGTTTTCTTTGAGTGGTATCGGTTATAACACCGCCTAACATTTCGGGGACTCCGTCGTTTACGTCCATTCTGACGGTGGCTCTAACCATTAGCCACATTTCTTCGCCGGATTTTTTCTTGACGCGGATTTCTTCTTCAAAATTATTCGCACCTTCTAAGGCAAATTTTCTTAACTTGTTGTAAAAAATATCTTTGTCGTTTTTGTCGGCAATAATTTCAAAAATTTCTTCCGGAGTCTTGATTTTTAGTTCTTCAGGCTCGTAACCCAAAAGCCTTTTGAATTGAGGCGAAAGATATAATTCTTTGGTGGAATAATCATAACTCCAAGCTCCGTCCTTGCTGCCGTCCATGAAAAGCTCAAACTGATAATTTCTCATGTCAGAGAGTTTAACCATTTTTTTGAGTCTTTCGTTGGAGAGCCTTGAAAAAGTATTATCACCGATTATAAGCGAAATGTATTTTGAATTTACCATGAAAATGTTGATTTTCAGGTATTTATTAAAAAGTTTCGACTGATATTCCAAACGTTTGTTTTTCCCTGTGGAGAGTACTTCATTTATGGCTGAAGTTAATCTCGGGTCGTAATCCACAAGTAATTCCGAAAAATTAGTGCCGATATACTCATCCTGATCACCTCCGAAAATCTCGCATAATCTTTTGTTAACGGATTTTATGAACAATTCACCGTAGGCATTGTTTTCTAAAACTATATATCCAGACAACATATTGTCTATTAATGTCATATATTCCGAATCCGTGTCTTTGAGGTCTTCGTAAACGTTCTGAACCGATTTCGCAAAATTTTCTATTTGTTTTTGGGCATCTTGACTGTCATAATTTCCGCTGTTAATTTTTTCAAGACAACTTGTTATGATTTCGGAAGATTTTTGCCTGATTGTTACTTCTTCAAAATTTATGAAAACGCATTTGATACCTTCATACAAAACGGGCGCATAACTTACTTTTAAAGTTTTGTCTTCCTCTTTGCCGTTGTTTTCATAACGGTATTTATGAATTTTTCCTTCCGTTATTTTATCATTATCGGCAGCCTCTTTTCCGTAAATGCAGAGATTGCAGCTTTGACAACCGTCATGAAAATAAGTCGAATTGAGTTTCCTTTTGTTGCAACCTATAAAACCACCGAAAAGTTCCCCTATGGAATTTTCTTTTGTCCTTGAAAACTCTTTTAAAGCTCGGGAATTAACGTTTAGAATCCTTCCGTTAGTATCCGTTATAACTGCTGGTGTTGCAATTATGTCAAAAACTGTTAAAAGATATTGGGAATATTTTTCAATTTTTTTGCACGATTGTTTGAAAATCGTTTTTAAGGTCATTCTTAAAACTTTTTCCGAGGTCGGCAATGAAATAAAACCGTCTACGCCGCTGTCCAAAGCGTATGAAACCAAATCCATCTCGTTTTCTGTTCCCGTTATGATAACATCTGAGGTGTATTTGGTTAAGTCCTTAACATATTCTATTGTTGAAATGTCAGATAACGTAGTCAAATTTATAATCACAGCAGAATAAATCGTCGTAGTAACGGTACTTTCAACGCTTTCTTTTCCCTCATAACGCTCTGTTTGTTTGCCTAACTTCGTTAAGGATTCTTCAAAAAGTTTGAATCGGTCCTTATCGTTGTCTATGATTAATACTTTGTCTGCCATAGATGTTTTTTTTTAAGATAAAAAATTAGAAACGGTGTCGAAAAACTTCTTAGAAGCCTCTTTTAAATCATCGTTTATAATTATTTTATCAAAATTTTTTGAGTATGAAATTTCTTCTTCTGCCTTTGAAACGCGTTTTTCGATCTCTTCCAAGGAATCTGTTCCGCGACCTATTAAACGCTTTTTCAACTCTTCAACGCTCGGCGGCTGAATGAAAATTGACAGCGCATTATCCCCGAAAATTTTTTTTAAGTTGATTCCGCCTTTTACGTCAACGTCAAAAATCACATTAAATCCTAATGAAAAAATCCTTTCGATTTCACTTTTTAACGTGCCGTAATAACGTCCTTGATATACTTGTTCGTATTCTATAAAAGCATTTTCTGAGATTTTTTTCTCAAACTCTTCTACCGAAAAGAAATAATAATCCTTTCCGTTAATTTCCTCACCTCTTGGAGAGCGCGTTGTTGCCGAAACCGAAAAAGACAGTTTTAACTCTTCGTGCTGCATTAATGAAGAAATCAACGTAGATTTGCCAGAACCCGAAGGTGCTGATATAATGATAACTTTACTCATAAGCCCCGTAAAAAAAATATTCGGTCAAAGTTAATAAAAATTTGTATTATCCAAAAAAAAAAGATAATTTTGCGCATAAATTTTTATGCATAAAAAAGATGAATAATATCGAATTATCCGAACAAGAACTTGTCAGAAGACAGTCATTGGA
>JAFYDK010000068.1 GCA_017544805.1 Bacteroidales bacterium
GATTAAAGACAACAAGAAGTGCTTTATACAGGTTTCGTACCTGATGACAAACGAAACTACTATCAAGCGTGAGTTTGGCGCATACGACAAAATTACCGACGCTTCGCCGAAATATGTTCTTTCATTAGACCGCATCAATCTCAGTAACAATGGAATAGAACACGTCAATATTGTGGATTTTTTGATGCACAAAGTGAATTTGCATTTGACGTAATGGAGCGGGCGAAAAGCCCGCACTCCATTATTCTCCGTCTACCATCACAAACGCCGCCCAGTAAAAAAACTCATAAAGTGATTTTTCCATTTTGATTAAACAAATCCGTTATTTTTTGTACGATATTTTTTCTGACCGAGACCGTAACTTCAAAAAATTCAGCGCCGGAGGTTTCCAAAATTTTCAAATCGTTGTCTTTTATAATCCGCATCACGAAATTCATGTTTGCGTAGGAGGTTTTTACGCGGATTTTTTCCGTTACGAGCCTTTCCTCTTTTTCGGCGTTGTCAAGGGCCAAAGCCGCCGCCGAAGAATAAGCGTCAATCAAACCCGGAATACCGAGTTTTGTTCCGCCGAAATATCTGACAACCAATACAATAACGTCAGTTATATTTTTCGACTTTATTGTGTTTAAGATCGGCAAACCTGACGAGCCGGAAGGTTCGCCGTCGTCAGCAGCGCGGAATTTTTCGCCGTCAGCACCAAGCCTGAAAGAATAAACGACGTGTGTGGCATCGTAATATTTTTTCTTGAACTTTTTGCGCAGTTCGTCCGCCTCGTCTTCGCTTTCGATATGAAAGGCAAACGACAGGAATTTAGAGCCTTTTTCTTTCAAAACGCCTTCGCCGCCGCTTTCGGAAATTGTTATGTAACTGTCAGATTTTTCCATTAAGTCAATTTTATTTTTTTACAAAAATACAACTTTTTTTCTAAAAAATGATCATAAAAACAAAAAAACATAACTCCCCATAACTCAAAAAAAAGTCGAGTTATGGGGAGTTATAAAATTTTATAATTCCCCATAACTCAAAGAAAAACCGAGTTATGGGGAGTTATAAAAATTATAAAACATTTATAATCAATAATATAACTAAAATGAAATTTTTTAAAAAGTATAAAAAATAAATTTTGTCAGAAAATAAAAAAAACGTATATTTGCAGAAATTAAAACAGTGATTTTATGGCAAAAATTTTTGGCAGAGGATACGAATGCGGCGAATTGGAAAAATGTATGACGTCCGACAAATCGGAATTGGTATTGATTTGCGGACGGCGCAGAATCGGAAAAACTTTTCTCGTGGAAAGTTTTTTTGACGGAAAATATGCGTTCAGTTTTACCGGCGGACACAACTTACAGCAGGAATTTCAGTTGAAAAATTTCACAAAAGCACTGAAAAAATACGGCAAGTTTAATGTTGAGCCTTCAGTTAATAATTGGTTTGAGGCGTTTGACGTTTTAGAAACCGTTTTGGAACAAAACCGCAGCCGCAAAAAAGTTGTATTTATTGACGAAATGCCGTGGATTGACAATGCTAAATCGTTGTTTGTTAACGCCTTGGAAAATTTTTGGAACTCTTTTGCAAACCGTAGAAAAGACATTGTTTTTATTGCTTCAGGGTCGGCGACTTCGTGGATGAACGAAAAAATTATCAACAATCAAGGCGGACTTTACAATCGCGTTACGCTGCAACTCTATCTGAAACCTTTTACGCTGAAAGAAACCGAAGAATATCTTCAAAGCCGAAATTTTGTTTGGGACAGATACCAAATCATTCAGAATTATATGGTTATGGGCGGTGTACCGTATTATTTGAGCCTTTTGGACAGCAGTTTAAGTTTTGCACAAAATGTTGATAATCTGTTTTTCAATTCACGGGGCAAACTCCGCCATGAATTTCGCGAACTTTATCCTGCTCTTTTCAAAAATTCTGAAAGTTACGAAAGCGTTGTAAAAGTATTAAACGACAAGAAATCCGGACTTTCGCGCGGAGAAATTGCTCAAAAAACACAAATTCAGGGCGGTACGCTTTCAAAAATTCTCAAAAACCTCGAACTTTGCGATTTTATCCGCAGTTATGCTTATTTCGGGCGCAACACCCGCGATTGTGTTTACCGCTTGACGGATTTTTACACGCTTTTCTATTTCCGCTTTTTGGAAAACAGCAAAGGCGTTGACGAACATTTTTGGACACATTCAATCAACCGTCCCGCGCTAAATTCTTGGCAAGGAATAACTTTTGAAACCGTTTGTTTAACGCATATCGAACAAATTAAAGAAGCGTTAAAAATTTCGGGAATCCTCACCTCTACAAGTACTTGGCGCAACGACAACTCGCAAATTGATTTAGTTATCAAACGTGCCGACCGTCTTATAAACCTTTGTGAAATAAAATTTTCTACCGTGCCGTATGAAATCACTTCCGATTACGCCGCAAAACTCAGGCAACGTCAAGCGGATTTTATGTCGTCTACAAAAACAACATACGGCATAATTAACACGTTTATAACGGTTTACGGTGTTTCTAAGACAAAAAATTCAAGTATGGTTCAAGGCGAAGTAACGGCGGAAGAGTTGTTTTCGTAAAAAAAATTACCACTCTATCGCTGTTTTTCCGTTTTTGACCAAATATTCGTTTGCCTTTGAAAAATGTTTGCAGCCGAAAAATCCTCTGAAAACACTCAGCGGCGAAGGGTGTACAGTATTCAAAATCAAATGTTTATTCGTGTCAATAACCTTACCCTTGTTTTTTGCATAATTGCCCCAAAGCATAAAAACAACGTGGTCTTTCTTGTCGGAAATTCTTTTTATAACCTCATCCGTAAAAAATTCCCAACCTTTGTTAGCATGAGAAGCGGCTTCATGCGCTCTGACCGTTAAAATCGAGTTCAAAAGAAAAACGCCTTGCTTTGCCCAGCGTTCAAGGTTGCCGGACTTAGGAACTTTTACGCCCAAATCCGATTCTATCTCCTTAAAAATATTTTGAAGCGACGGCGGAAACTGCACTCCGTCTTGAACCGAAAAACACAAACCATGCGCCTGCATAGGCTCGTGGTACGGGTCTTGACCAATGATGACAACTTTTACATCATCAAACGGACAAAGATTGAAGGCGTTAAAAATATTTTTACCTTCGGGATATATGGTGTGAGTTTTGTATTCCTCTTTGACAAAATCCGTAAGTGTCTTAAAATAA
>JAFYDK010000069.1 GCA_017544805.1 Bacteroidales bacterium
GCGGAGCGGTGTATGAATATAAACGTGGGTGCAAACCCACGGAAAACGCAATTTCACAAATCCAAGAAAAACCGCGGAGCGGTGTATGAATATAAACGTGGGTGCAAACCCACGGAAAACGCAATTTCACCAATCCAAGGAAAACCGCGGAGCGGTGTATGAATATAAACGTGGGTGCAAACCCACGGAAAACGCAATTTCACCAATCCAAGAAAAACCGCGGAGCGGTGTATGAATATAAACGTGGGTGCAAACCCACGGAAAACGCAATTTCACAAATCCAAGAAAAACCGCGGAGCGGTGTATGAATATAAACGTGGGTGCAAACCCACGGAAAACACAGAATATAGATGTCAAGAAAAATACTAACCATATAAAAAAATTTATGGACTGCCTAAAAAAATAAGACAGTCCATAAAAAAAACTACTTTTAATTTGCTGCGAATTTTATCGGAATCGAAATCGGAACATCCGCCGGTTGACCATCTTTTTTGCCGGGGATGAAATCCGGAAGCATTCCAATAACTCTTAAAGCCTCTTTGTCAGCTAATTCGTTACCGGAACTTTTTAAAATGCTCGGGTTGGTTACCTTGCCGTTTTTGTCAACAATAATTTTCACACAAGCAGTGCCGTCAAAATCTTTCAAACCTTCTGGATATTTTACATTTTCAGCAATAAACTTTCTGAGAGCAATATCGCCGCCCGGAAATTCCGGTTTTTCTTCAGGAGTAAAAGTAACTGAATCCGGATTGTTTTGTTTTACAATAATTTTTGTTTTTTTAGTTCCGGATTTTTTGTGCTTTTTGGTTGTAACAATTACTACTCCGTTTGCAGCTTTTTCGCCGTAAGCATCTATCGCCGACTGACCTTTGAGAATCGAAATATTCTTGATGTCAGACGAATTAACGCTTTCATACGAACCTTCCTCGCCGTCAACAATTACGAGAAAAGAATTTGAAGGCTCAACAACAGTCATATTTCCTGACTTTTCTGTTTCTTCGGCTGCGGATTCTTCCACGGTAATGTCAACATCTTTTGTAGAGATTTCCACAACTCCGTTTGCACCCATTTCACCGTATTCATCTTTTGCCGGTTGGTCTCTGAGCACACGAATGGATTTCACGTTAGAGGGTTGAACGCTTTCAAACGAACCTTTTTTGCCGTCAATCATTACGAGAGGTTTTTGCTCATCGTTTTGGATTTCCAAATTAAAATGATTATCTTTGCTGCTGGTTACAACGACAGTTTGAGCGTTGCTTTCGGCAAATTTTAGTGTCAACAGTGCCGATACTGCTACTGGCATCAGTATTTTCAAAAATGCCAGTCTTGACGATGTTTTACATGACATCATAGTGATACGTTTTTTAAGATTACTGTGATTCAAGCTGCTGGTTACGGAACTCCACTTCCTTCCGGCGGCTTTCTTTATTAATAAAATTTGATAATTTTTCACATCGAATCCCGAGGCAATTACGTCATAATCAGCCTGATACTCGTGAACCGCACGCAACTCTTTTCTAAAAAGCCAAATTGCAGGATTAAACCATTGCAGACAGCAAGCCAAATCCATAAAAATAAGGTCAAAAGAATGACAATGACGGATATGAGCCATTTCGTGTGTAAGCACTTCACGCGAATTTTCTTGATAATCACGCGAATTCATAAAAATATATCTTACCCAACTGACAGGCGTTTTAATTGATTCTGAGATTATTAGTTTTATGCCTTTTCGTAACAATATTTTATTACTACAAGTTACTTTGCCGATGATAGCCAACGTAGTAACCAAGTATTTGATAAAAAACAGCACCACGCCAACCGCAAAAACAATAGGAATAATATCTGAAAATGAAAGTTGATTTTCAGTTTCGTCAATCATTTCTGCCGGCAAAACGTTCATAACAGAAGCATCTGAGTCCACAAACACTTCTTTGCGAAAAAACGGAAGTTTAATCAGCGGAATAAAAAACGACGACGCCACCGACAACAAAATAGTTGCCCTATTGAGCGCGTAAAATTTCTCCCGACTCATAAACAATTTGTATGTTATGTACATCGCGGCTATCACAAAAGCCACTTTGTAAAAATATTCCGGTTCCATTCTTTTTTAAGATTTATTATTTTGATTTTCAACTTGTTGGAGTAGTTCCTTGATTTCGTCTTCAGAAAGTTCGCCGTCGTCTACAAGAGCAGAAACAGCATTTTTATAAGAATTTCCGAAATACTCTTTTATGACATTCTTCAACGTTTTGCGACCGAAATCACTGCGTTCCACAACGGCAAAATATTGATACGTATTACCGAAAGCCTTGTGCGAAACATAACCCTTTGCCTCTAAAGCTCTTACCATAGTAGAAACTGTATTGAAATGCGGTTTGGGTTCGGGCAAAAGTTCAAGAATATCTTTTACGAACATCGCGCCCTTGTCCCAAAACAAATTCAAAAGTTCATCTTCCTTTTTCGTGAGTTTTTCCATAATCGCTTAAAATTTTTTTCACGATGCAAATATAAACATTATTTTTTAATCCAACTATTTTTTTTAGTTTTTTAACTATTTTTTATAGTTTAAAATTTTGCCATGTAAATACCGTGGTATAATTTTGCTGCCGAAAAATAAAAAAAAAACAAATTAGTATGAAACACATCTTTTTAATCCTAAACTTATTGCTGTTAACAAAAGGACTTGCAGCACAAAGACTTACCGGCGAAATTTCCGATCCGGACGGCAACCCCGTACCGTATGCGAACGTCGCTTTGTATCAAAATCTCAGCGGAAAACTTATCACCGGAACAATTTCCGACACCACCGGAAAATTTTCAATCAACGTTCCTAAAAATCAGGAACTCAATGATTTAATGATTGTCGCCTCGTTTATCGGAATGATAAACGACACACTGCGTTACAAAGATTTCGAGGGAAAAAGTTTCCTAAATATTCAACTCAAACCCGACGACAACCTTTTGGACGAAATCTCCGTAACCGCTTTTAAATCACCAATAAAAATCTCCGGCGGCAGCATTTTAGCAAGCGTTGAACATTCCGTTCTGTCAAAAATGGGCAGCCTTGACCAAATGATGAATCGAATCCCGTTTGTCAGTTCCAAAGACGGAAATATGACGGTTTTCGGACGCGGCGATGCAGTTGTCTACCTCAACGGACGAAAAGTTTTAGACAAAAACATCCTAAAACAACTTTCGCCAAATCAGATAAAAAACGTTGAAGTAATCACCGACCCCGATTCAAAA
>JAFYDK010000070.1 GCA_017544805.1 Bacteroidales bacterium
AAAATCCCACGCCACAGAAACCGTTGACGAAGCCCTGAAAGCCGCCAACGAACTCGGCTATCCCGTAATCCTCCGCGCTGCATACGCTTTGGGTGGACTTGGAAGCGGTTTTTGCAACAACGACGACGAACTCCGCAGCCTTGCATCAAAGGCATTCACATATTCCAATCAGGTTTTGGTGGAAAAATCCCTCAAAGGTTGGAAGGAAATCGAATACGAAGTGGTGCGCGACCGTTACGACAATTGCATCACGGTCTGCAATATGGAAAACTTCGACCCATTGGGAATCCACACCGGCGAATCAATCGTTGTGGCTCCAAGTCAGACACTTACAAACTCCGAATTTCACAAACTCCGCGAAATTGCAATCAAGATAATCCGCCACATCGGCATCGTCGGCGAATGTAACGTTCAGTACGCCCTCGACCCTAACTCCGAGGATTACAGGGTGATAGAGGTCAATGCAAGGCTTTCGCGCTCATCGGCATTGGCATCCAAGGCGACAGGCTATCCATTGGCATTCGTCGCCGCAAAACTCGGTCTCGGCTATGGTCTCCACGAACTCAAAAACACTGTAACAAAGGTAACTACGGCTTGTTTTGAGCCGGCGCTGGACTATTGCGTTGTGAAAATCCCGCGTTGGGACCTCAACAAATTCGTGGGTGTCAGCAAGGAAATCGGCTCGGCAATGAAGTCGGTCGGCGAAATTATGGCAATCGGACGCACCTTCGAGGAGGCAATTCAGAAGGGTTTGAGAATGATTGGTCAAGGTATGCACGGATTCATCGCCAACAAGCACATTGAAAACATTAACAAGGAGTTAACAGAGCCTACCGATATGAGAATTTTTGCGATTGCGGACGCTTTTGCTGACGGTTTTTCAATCGACAAAATTCACGACCTTACAAAAATTGACAAGTGGTTTTTGTATAAACTTCGTCATATTTACGATTTGGGCGAAGAACTTCAAAAGTTCAATTCGATGGAAGAAATCCCCGACGAATTTATCCGAACCGTCAAAAAAATGGGATTTTCGGATTTTCAAATCGCAAAACTCGTCTACAAACATCAAAAAACCGACATCACTTCGGATATGATGTTAGTCAGAAATTATCGTAAACAAAGAGGAATCACCCCGTTTATAAAGCAAATCGACACTCTTGCGGCTGAATATCCGGCTCAAACCAATTATCTTTATGTAACTTACAACGGTATTGAACACGACATCGAATTTTTCAACGACCAAAAATCTGTCATCGTTTTGGGTTCGGGCGCATACCGCATAGGAAGTTCGGTTGAATTTGACTGGTGCGGCGTAAATGCCATTAACACAATACGTAAGAGAGGTTTGAGGTCAATTATGATTAACTACAATCCCGAAACCGTCTCTACCGATTATGACACTTGCGACAGACTTTATTTTGACGAGTTGTCGTTTGAAAGGGTTTTGGATATTTATGATTTGGAACTTCCAAAAGGAATTGTAGTTTCGACCGGCGGTCAGATTCCTAACAACTTGGCAATGAGATTGTATGAGGTTAATGTTCCCGTTCTTGGAACTTCACCGCTCAACATCGACAAAGCCGAAGACAGAAACAAGTTTTCTGAACTTTGCGACAAGTTCGGCATTGACCAGCCTCGTTGGAAGGAACTCACTCATATTGACGATATTATGACTTTTGCTGACGAAGTCGGTTTCCCGCTTTTGATTCGTCCTTCGTATGTGCTTTCGGGTGCAGCGATGAGCGTTGTCAGCAACAAAACAGAGTTGGAACACTTTTTAAAACTTGCGGCGACAGTATCAAAACAATACCCTGTTGTTGTAACACAGTTTATTGAAAACGCAAAAGAGGTTGATTTTGACGCAGTTGCGCAAAACGGTGAATTAATCATTTACGCGATTTCAGAACATCAAGAATTTGCGGGCGTACATTCGGGCGACGCTACAATGTTGTTTCCGCCGCAAAAACTTTACGTTGAAACCGTCCGTCGTATCAAACAGATTGCTAAGAAGTTAGCAAAAGCGTTGGAGATTTCGGGACCTTTCAATATGCAGTTTTTGGCAAAAGACAACGACATAAAAGTTATCGAACTGAATTTAAGGGCTTCGCGCTCGTTCCCGTTTGTGTCAAAAGTCTTGAAAACCAACTTTATAGAATATGCAACGGACATAATGCTCGGCATAAAAGTTACGCCACCTGCCAAAACGCTTTTTGATTTGGAATATGTCGGCATAAAAGCACCTCAGTTTTCGTTCTCACGTTTGGCAAAGGCAGACCCTGTTTTGGGCGTTGAAATGGCTTCAACAGGTGAAGTCGGCTGTTTAGGCGAGAATTATTACGAAGCAATTTTGAAAGCCATGCTTTCGGTCGGAAACAAAATTCCTGAAAAGAACATTTTGGTTTCCTCTGGTCCGCTGAAAGACAAACTGACCTTGTTAGAACCTGTTAAATTGTTGATAGAGAAGGGTTACAACGTATATTGTACGCGCGGAACTTCAAACTTTTTCCATGACAACGGCGTTGAAACAATAACGTTAAATTGGCCTGACGATGACCGCAAACCAAACATTGCGGATTACATCAAGGAGCATAAAATTGACTTAGTTATCAACATTCCGAAAAACCTTTCAAAGACGGAGTTGGACAAAGATTATGTTATAAGGCGTATGGCGATAGATTTCAACATTCCGCTTTTGACAAATTCACGGCTTGCGGCGGCGTTCTGTACGGCATTCGCACGGCACTCTGTCAAAGAACTCAAAATAAAACCGTGGAATGAATACTAACAAAAAAAGGCTGCTACATTTTAAGTAACAGCCTTTTTTTGTTTTTTTATGTCTTGATATTTTTTATTCCGTCTTGAAAAATCCAATCATTCCGGTAAGGTTTTCGCTTTGCTCGGCGAGTACCTGAGAATTGCTGGCTGTTTGGGCAGCAAGTCCGGAATATGTTCTTGTGGCTTGGGATAGTGTCTGTATCGCTTGATTAATCTGTTCGGCTGATACGTTTTGTTCGGCTGTGGAGGCTGAAATCTCGTTTACTAATGCCACCGTTTCTTCTATTTGCGGCAACACTTTTGCAAACACATCTTTTGCCGCCGTTGCTGCTTGACGTCCTTCTCCGCCTACGGTATTGATTTCTTTGGCGGCTAACGCGCTACGTTCGGCAAGTTTGCGAATGTCAGCGGCTACAACAGAAAATCCTTTGCCTTGTTCGCCGGCACGTGCTGCTTCAACAGCCGCATTTAACGCAAGTATGTTGGTCTGAAACGCTATATTATTGATTATCGAAATCTTATCTGTGATGTGGCTCATGGCTTCAACGCTCTTTATTGCTGCTTCGTTACATTCTTTTACCGATTTCAAAGTGTTGCCTGAGGTGGTAACACACTGATACGAATTGTCAGTGGTATTTTGCATTGAGGCTGACATTTCTTCCATTAATGCACTCACTTCGTCTGTATAAGATGCCATATTTACAGAATGAGAGTCTATTTGCTTTGATGTTTCTTTCAACTTTTCTGAGGCTGCAAATAGTGATTTACATGCAACTTGCGTAGAACTGAAAAGTTTTTGAAGCAGTATTGTCATTTTGGAAACCGTGGTGCGGAGTCTTCCCGCTTCATCAGTATAGCGGCTTTCTGAAAGTGGTTCGGTAAGGTCGCCCGATGTTATCTTGTAAGCCTGCTGAACCGATTTGTTGATAGGTTGAAGTATGCGCGATACTATCGAAATTACTATCAGCAAACCAACAATGACGCAAAGCGAAAAACCAATCAACTGCTCTATCTTGGAACGAGAGACCCATGTGTCGAGATAATCGATTTGTGCTTTCATATCTTGTACTGTGTTGCGTTCAAGTTGTTTGGTTAATTGATGAAGTTTGTGCAAATCTTTTTCGCCGCTTGCATTGTATACGGAAATAACTTCGGAAATTTGACTGCGGATTGCTTCCGTCAAAACAGGGTCGTTTTGAGAATTTGCTAATTTGAGCATAAACGGTTGCGCCTTGTCGAGAAATTCTTTGGCGCGTTGTTCGTCGCTTAGTGCCGCAGACTGAAAATATCCTGCCGCCCAACCAGCATTGCTCGTTACGGTGCGGAAAGAACTTCCGAGTTCATACAAGATTTTGTCCATTTTCCAAACCTTGTATACATTGTATATACATACTATTATGATAGGCATCAAAAGTAATGTGCCTGCTATAAATATCTTTTTTGATAACCTTAAATTCCTGAAATTCATAGTATTATACAGTTTTAAAGTATGACGTATTTTCTCTGATTTTTTCTGTGCTGCCGTAAATGCCGGCTACTGCGCTTTCCATATCGTTAGCGAGAGTGGTAAACAGACTTACGATTTCGCTTATTCTACTTACTGCTGATACAATATGTTCTACGCCTTGCGCTTGTTCTTGGCTTGCAGAGGATATTTCGTTGATAAGTATTGTGCTGTTTTGCATTTGAGGCAATACTTCGGTAAAGACTTTGTCGGTTTGTTTGGTCAGCAATACGCCTTCGGAGCATACGCCGTTGATTTCTTTGGCTGCCAAGGCTGATTTTTCGGCAAGTTTGCGAACCTCAGCCGCTACAACAGCAAAACCTTTGCCTTGCTCGCCTGCGCGTGCGGCTTCTACGGCTGCATTTAGCGCAAGTATGTTGGTCTGAAATGCAATATCGTCGATGATGGAAATTTTTTCCGCTATCGTATCCATTGCCTTAACAATGTTTTTTGTGGCCTCGGAACAGTCTTCAATACTTTTTTGCGCGGCTTGCGAGAGTTTTTGTGCATCGGCGGCATTAACAGAATTGTTTTTTATTTTGACGGAAATTTCGTCAATGGCGTTTTTGACATTCTGCGCCGAGGTAATCATCATTTGAAAATTACTATAAACTTCGTTTTTTCCTTCGTCCATGCCGTCCAAAATTCCTGAAATTTCGTTTACGGACATACTCATTGTCGGGATTATGAGTTGCATATTTTGATTCAACGCGCTTATAGCATCATGCAATTCAGAAAAATATCCGTCATAATTTTCCATTGCTCCGCTGTCAGAAAGTTCTCCGTCGAGGATTTTTTTAGAAAGGGCTTCGGCGTATTTTACGGGTGTTGTTATCTTTTTTTCAAAATATTTGCCGACAAACCAACACGCTACAAACGAGAGCACGAGTCCGATAATTATTTCGTAAATCGTGCGGAGTAGCCATTTACCTGTTGATTCGTAAATAGCATTTTGATCTTCAACGGTTTTATCCAACATTGCGGCTGAGGTGTTGAGCAATGCTTCGCCTTTTTGAGCAAGAATTTTGTATTCGTCCTGATTGAAAGTGCCGGTTTTGGCTCTGTCTACAAGGGCAAAAAAATCGTCGTAATCGGCTTTTAACGGGAAATCCTCCGGAACAGAAATTTTGGTCAAGTTTTCTATCAGACTTAAATCCACTATAAACGCAGCCTTGTTAGCAAAACATAGGACAGAGAGAGCCTGCTCGTCAACTTCTTTTAGAGCAAGTTCATTATCGGCATAACTACCGTTCAGGTTTTTGCATATATCGCTGACTACAAATATTTTGTAGATATTATAAAGCCCTATAATGGCGATTGGTATCAACACCACTAATATCAGGGAAATCATGCGCTTTTTTAGTTTGATGCTGTTATCATTCATAATCAAAAATTTTTTTGTATTTTGAAGCAAAAAGTATGCAAAATATACAGAGTACAAAACATAAAAGAAAAACGTATAATTATGTATAAAATTACATGCTTTTCTTTTTTTGTATGTCAAAAAATATGTTATTTTGCATAAAATATAATAATGAGTGTTATATTTTTTATATTTTTGCAAGGAAAAAACAAATTTAAAAAAAACGATACTCAAAATGAAAAAATGTATTTTAATATTATCAGGACTACTTTTGACATTTTTGTCGTCAAAAGCTCAAATAGTAACCTCCGGTGATGTATTAAATTTAGCAGGCAAAACCGAAGTTAATGTAGTTTTTGATTATTCAGAAACAAATCTCATCCGCACCGACAAAACCGTTGAAGAACTTGTTGAAAGCAATTCAAAATTTGCAAAAGCAAAAGATAAGCAAGAACTTTATTTCATCGGCTCTCTCAATGATGATACAAAAGGTATTTTTGAATTTGGTGATTACAAAAAACCTCAAGCAAATCTCTACATTAAGGTCAGTAGGATACAAAACGACATGAATAATCCGCGTTTTAAGGCCGTGTTTACAGATTCTGAAGATTCTGAAATCGTTACAATAGAAGGCATTGAACAAGAAGACCTCAACGATGCCGGACATGAACTCGGCAAATTTCTTTACAAAAAACTTAAAAAAGTAAAATAATATTTTAAGTGCTTATACATATTTGTAATTAACATTAGGCATAAAAAAATTCCGTCAACCTCATAAAAAAAAACATGAAGTTGACGGATTATTTTTTTTAACAAAAATTCAAAAAAAATAATTACTTTTGCACTGAATTTTTTATAAAAAATAACCCAAAATGAAAGAAAAAATCAGAGAGATATTAGAAGAGGCTATTCCTACGGCGGATTTTGATTCCGACTTTTTATTCAGTGAATTAGATTCTATCGCAATAACAACCATTATGATGATACTTTCCGAAAAATACTGCATCAAACTCGAAACCGCAGATGCCACACCCAAAAATTTTAAAACCCTCGAGAGCATCGTCAAACTCGTAGAAACTAAACTCGCCGAAAAAAAATAACATGATTTTTGAAGATTATATTTTCCGCAATGCAGAACTTTTCGCGGAAAAAACCGCTGTCATTTGCGATGATAAAAAATTATCATACGGAGAATTAGCTAATTCCGTTAAATTACGCGCTAATGATTTTTCAGGTTTTAAGAAAGCCTCTGTCGTGGTCTTTAGAGCCTCGCAAGACATAAATTTTCTTATCACTTATTTCGCAATTCATATCAGCGGACTTGTCGCTGCTCCGCTTGAAAAAGATATTCCGGCACAACGTTTTGAAGAAATCCGCGAAAAACTTTCAACGTACATTCCGCCTAAATCAACTGCCGACATTCTCTACACAACAGGCACAACTGGAAAGTCTAAAGGCGTGATTATCAGTCATAAAACTATTTTAGCCAACGCTGAAAATTTAATCGAAGGCCAAGGTTTTTCGCATGATTTAGGTTTTGTGATAACAGGTCCCTTAAACCATATAGGCAGCCTTTCAAAAATTTATCCCGTAATTATAAAAGGTGCAACACTAATTATAACCGAAGGAATGAAAGATGTTAATACTTTTTTCAACGCTTTGGATTTGCCGATAAAAAAAATGGCAACTTTCCTCGTACCCTCGGCAATCAGGATTTTAATACAATTCAGCAAAGAAAAACTGCTTTCCCGCGCTGAAAAAATCGATTTTATAGAAACTGGAGCTGCTCCTATTTCTAAAGCCGACATGAAACATCTTTGCGAAATTCTCCCTAAAAGCCGCCTTTATAATACATACGCCTCCACCGAAACAGGAATTATTTCCACTTACAATTTCAACGACCAAGAATGTATTGCAGGCTGTTTGGGCAAACCAATGAAACATTCCAAAATTATTATAACCGAAGAAGGTTTGATTTCATGTCAAGGCGATACCCTGATGAGCGGATATGCTTTGGACGAAGAATTAACGGCTAAAATCTTAAAAAACAACACCGTATACACTTCTGATTTCGGATTGTTAGATGAAAAAGGAAGATTAAGACTTCTAGGCAGACAAGACGACGTTATCAACACGGGCGGTTTCAAAGTTGCCCCGACAGAGGTCGAAAACGTTGCGATGTCAATACCCGAAATCGCTGAATGTATTGCGTTTCAACCCCGCATATCCTACTTGGAAATGCGTTAAAACTGATTTACGTCGTTAAAAACGGTGAAAATATCACAAAAAAAACAATCGCTCTTTATCTAAAATCACATTTGGAAACTTTTAAAGTCCCTATCTTTTATGAAGAAAGCGATGCCATTAAAAGAACTTTCAACGGCAAAATAGACAGAAAATATTACAAGAAATAACGGATTTTTATTATCTTTACCGCCGATATAAAAAAATTCGGGTATGAAAAATTTATTTTGGATAATATTAGCATTTTTGTTTTTATCGACGGCGTGTTTCAGGACAAAATCTGAAACGGAAGACGAAAAAAAACAAGCAAAAATAAGAGATTCTTTGGTCCTGGACTCCGTTAACAAAAAACGCAATACGCCCGATACGACGATTGCAACTTTCAAACGGACAGTTTTTTGCGACAAAAAACTATGGGTAGTTTTCGACCGTGTCAAAATGCTTTCCGGTGATGAGGCTGCCGAATACGCCTTGAGGCACAAAAGATTCGGTAATAACGTTAATGTTATTGTCAATCAAGAAGTTACACTTGAAACTTTAGCAATTTATCCCTCAACGCCGGTTTACGTTTATACCAAAGTAATGGACGATGAGGACTCCTTGAAATATCATTTTGAATACGTGAAAAAGGATTATACCGCAGTAACGCAATTCAAAGAAGGTCAAATTATGGAAATAATCGTACTACATCAAAGCATTGTTTATGTAAAACAAAAAGAACTATAACATTTTTTTGAAGTTTTTTTTTACGATTTAAAAATAATTGACTAATTTTGTACCTTTGAAAAAAGTATGATTTGAATGGAACTTCAGAGTATCAAGCAGCGGTTTGGAATTATCGGCAACAACGAAGAGCTTAACAGAGCCCTTGACATTGCAGCCCATGTTGCGCCTACTGACATTTCAGTGCTTGTAATCGGAGAGTCAGGCGTGGGAAAAGAGCATATCCCGCAAGTGATTCACGCTTTAAGCAGCCGAAAACACGGGCCGTACATAGCCGTTAACTGCGGTGCAATACCGGAAGGAACTATTGACAGCGAATTGTTCGGACACGAAAAAGGCTCTTTTACCGGTGCTAACGATATGCGAAAAGGGTATTTTGAGGTTGCTGACCATGGTACTATTTTTCTTGACGAGGTTGCAGAATTACCTCTGAGCACTCAAGTAAGACTTTTAAGGGTACTTGAAAGCAAAGAATTTATAAAAGTAGGTTCGAGTAAAATTCAAAAAACCGATGTACGCGTAGTTGCCGCAACAAATGTCAATATGGCAAAAGCTGTCAAAGAAGGCCGTTTCAGAGAAGACCTTTATTATAGGCTCAACACCGTACAAATCAATATGCCGCCCCTTAGGGAACGTGGAAACGATATTGTATTGTTGTTCAGAAAGTTTGCCGTTGATTTTGCCGAACGTTTTAATGTTCCGGTTATAAAACTTGACGAAGAGGCTCAACACGTTATCACGGCTTATCATTGGCCAGGAAACGTTAGACAGCTAAGAAATATTACTGAACAGATTTCCATTTTGGGACAGCAAAGGGAAATCACCGGTGAAATCATAAAAAAGTATCTGCCCGGTTATCAACAGGAAAACCACCCTGCAATCGTTACCAAAAATTCTCAAACGGAGCATGAAGACCACTCCGGAGGCGATTTTACCTCTGATAGAGAAATTATCTACAAGATACTTTTTGATATTAAAAACGATATTGCAGATCTTAGAAAAGACATTCAGCACCTATTGAACGGAGAAATCCGTCCGATGGAAAAAGTTCACGAAGACTCTTACAATATCGGCGAAATGCAATACGGAACGGATATAACAGTAAACCGTCCGATAGTAACACCCGCTGCGCACAAAGAGTCTGAAATAAGGCATACGGCAGATTTTCATGACGAAAGCAATTTTATTGACACCGAAGAATATGTCGATGACAATCTCTCGCTCGTGGAATCCGAATTTGCGTTAATAAAAAAAGCCTTGGACAAACACGAAGGAAAACGCAAAGCAGCCGCAAAAGAACTCGGTATTTCGGAGCGCACGTTGTACCGCAAACTTAAAGAATATAGTTTCAGCAAATGAACAAATTAAAAAAAATATACACTTTAATAATATTGTCGTTGCTGTTTTTGGTTACGGACTGCGGAATTTATTCTTTTACAGGTGCTTCTTACGGAACGGCAAAAACGGTTTCGATAGATTATTTTCAAAACCGTTCAACATACGTTAATGCAACGCTGAGCAACACTATTACGGAGAATTTAAAGGACAGATTTATGAGTCAGACGCCTTTAAGTCTTGTAAAATCGGGCGGTGATTTGCATTTTGAAGGTACGATAACAGGTTATACGATAACTTCAGTCGGCATTAAATCGGGCGAAACTGCAAGTTACAACCGCTTGACAATCACCTTAAAGGTCGCCTTTACTAACGAAACCGCTCCCGAAAACGATTTCGACAAATCGTATTCAAGATATGCGGATTATGACGTTACAAGCTCGTTTGCATCCGTAGAATCCTCTTTAGTGGAGGAAATCGTTGAACAATTAATTGACGATATTTTCAACGATTCAGTAGTGAATTGGTAAACTTTTTTTACAAAAAACAACAAATACAAGGAAGGAAACAAACAAAAAAACTTTAGTAATTATGATAAATTCAAAACAGTTTTTTAAATACCTGCAAGACCCCGGACAACTCACAGAAAGTTCGGTTGTGGAGATAGAACAGTTGATAAAACAATTTCCGTTTTTTCAAACTGCACATCTTTTGTATTTAAAGTCGCTCAAAAAGATTAACAAGAAACTCGTATCGGAAAAACTTCCGGTTGAGTCATTATATATTGCTGATAGAAAAAAACTTTACGGAATACTTGAAGAAGACGATTCTTACAAGAGTCAGTTGATTTCTAAAGCAACCAACACAAAAGAAGACACAGAAAACAAAGCTTCAAACGGAAAGACTTTCAAAGTCGTTACGCCTGAGAGTGTTACAACTCAAACAAAGGAAACTAAAGATTCTACTCAAGGCGGAACTACCGTTACAAAGGAGACTAAAACTGTTACCGTTAGCGAAGGAAAAACGGAAAACGCTCCGAATATCAAAAAGAAAAATCTTACAGCAGAGGAACGCAAAAATAATCACGACAATTTGGTAAAAGACTTTTTTGACGAAAGACAAGAAAGTAATTATCAGACTGTTGCAACTAATATTGCGGAAGACGGTTCGATAAAATCAGCGGCTGCCGATTTTGCAAAAGAGGAAAACGTAAGTCAAGCGGTAATACGCCACGAGTCTAGAGCTTCAGAAAACAAACCCTCTGAAACACCAAAACCGCAAGTTGAAACAAAAACTCAAGTTATTGAAACTAAGACAGTAGAAACCAAAACAATAGCAACTAAGGTTGAAGAAAAACCAAAAGTTGTAGAAACCAAAACGGTAGAAACTAAGGTTGAAGAAAAACCGAAAGTTGAAGAAACCAAAACGGTAGAAACTAAGGTTGAAGAAAAACCGAAAGACAACATTTTAGACAAAATAGCATCTCTTAGAAAAGAGAAAGACGAAGTAAATAAGAAACTTCAAGAAGAAGAATTAGTAGCTAAAAAAGCAAAAGAAGAGGCTGAAAAAGCTGCGGCTGCTGCTGTTATAACTACGACTACGACCGTTGTTAAGGAAACCGTTACAACCGTCACAGAAAAAAAGCCGGCAGACAAAGAAACTGAATTGTTAGAATTGGAAAAACCGGTGGAGAAACCTGCCGAAAAATCTGCAGCGGAAAAACTTTTAGCACGTTTAGAGAGGTTCAAAGACAACAAAAACCCGGAAACTTCAGAAAATAAGATTGAAAGCGATAGTTTGATAGATAAATTTTTGAAAGAAGATCCGCATATTGACCGCAACAAAGAGGTTGTTCAAGGTGATATGGGTGAGGATTCCGTTAAACAGCCGGAACTTTATTCTGAAAAACTTGCAAAACTTTACATCACACAAAAACTTTATGACAAAGCCCTTGCAAGTTATGAAAAATTAAAAGCAAAATACCCTGAGAAGGAAAGTTATTTTGCAGAAAAAATTGAAGAAATCCAACAATTGAAAAAAAATAATCAATAATTAAATCATGTATACAACTTTATTAGTACTAATCGTAATTGCAGCCGTATTGTTAATACTCATCGTATTGGTTCAAAACAGCAAAGGCGGCGGTTTGGCAACTGATTTGAGCGGCGGCTCACAGTTCGGCGGGGTAGCCGAGCAAAAAAGTAAACTTGAAAAATACACTTGGGGCTTAGTAATCGTAATTACTGTTTTAAGCATTATAGCAAGTGTAAGCGGCGGAAACGTAAAAAAACAAGGTGATAAGGAATCTGGCGTTAAACAGATTATGATAAATCAAAACGCAACACCTTCTATTCCTACTGTACCTTCTATTCAGAACGCTCCGGCTGATAACAAATAAAACAGTACGGAAAAAATAGAAAAAACAAGAAAAAACTCCGTCCTTTTTCTAAAAAAGAAGACGGAGTTTTTTTTAAAATACAGATACATTTTTTATACGGTTAAACAATTTTATTTGTAAATTAAATGAAAAAGATTTTGGTAACCGGCGGTACGGGATTTATCGGCTCCCACACCACGGTAGAACTTCAACAAAAAGGTTATCAAGTAGTTATCGTTGATAATTTGAGCAATTCCTCTGCCGATGTTATTGATAATATCACCAAAATTACGGGACAAAAACCTATTTTCGGTAAAGTTGACGTTTCTAACAAAGAACAACTTTTCGACTTCTTAAAACAAAACCAAGGCATTGAATCCATAATTCATTTTGCAGCTTCAAAAGCAGTCGGAGAATCGGTTCAAGTTCCGCTCAAATATTACCGCAACAATATCAACGGACTTATTAACATTTTGGAAGCGATGAAAGAATTTAAGATTTCAAATCTTGTTTTCTCCTCATCATGTACTGTTTACGGTCAGCCGGAAAAACTCCCCGTAACGGAACAATCTCCTATTCAACCTGCTCTCTCGCCTTACGGCAATACCAAACAAATTAACGAAGAAATTATCCGCGATTTCGTGAAAGTAAATCCGGAAATTCACGCTATCGCTTTAAGATATTTTAATCCCGTAGGAGCGCATCCTTCGTCTTTGATTGGCGAACTTCCGCTCGGGGTTCCCGCTAATTTGATACCATACATCACACAGACTGCTGCCGGAATTCGAGAATGTTTAAGTGTTTTCGGTAACGATTACGATACTCCAGACGGCACTCCTATCCGCGATTATATTGACATTATCGACCTTGCAAATGCTCACATTGCTGCTATCAAACGCATGGAAGATAACAAACAAAAACAATCGTTGGAATTTTTCAATATCGGTACGGGCAATGGTTTGTCGGTTTTGGAATTAATTAAAGCTTTTGAAGAGGCAACAGGAGTAAAACTCAATTACAAAATCGTAGGACGCCGAGAAGGCGACATCGAAAAAGTTTGGGCTGATACTTCATTCGCTAACAAAGAACTCGGCTGGAAAGCTGTCGTTCCCCTCAAAGAAACGATGTTAAACGCTTGGAATTGGCAGAAAAAAGTTTCAGGAATAAAATAATATTTTTTCTTTTAAAAAATAAAAGAGCCGCAACGTATTTTTTATTGCGACTCTTTTATTTTTTTATTATCTACAATTTCGGACCTTTTAAAATGCCGTGCTGACTATTTGCTATAAAATCCAAAATCATATTTCTTTCTTCACAATCAGGAATCTCTGATTTTATTTTTTCCAATGCCTTGGAAAGATTCAATTCTGATTGATAAATAAATCTGTAACAATTTTTGATGTTAGCGATTTGTTCCTCGGTAAAACCTCTGCGCTGCATTCCCACGATATTGATTCCACAGTACTGAATCGGCGTTCTGCCCGCATACGAAAACGGCGGAATATCTTTGTTAACACCAGACATACCCGATGTCATGGAATGTGCACCGATTTTTGAAAACTGAACTATCGCCGAACCACCACCGATTACTGCCCAATCGTTGATTTCTACTTCACCCGCAATCTGCGTTGCATTGCTGATAACCAAGTGATTTCCCAAAACACAATCGTGTCCAACATGACAATAAGCCATTATCAAATTGTTGGAACCGATAACTGTTTTGCCGCGCGAAGCCGTTCCGCGATTCAAGGTTACTGACTCCCTAAAAGTATTGTTGTCGCCGATTTCAAGAGTGGTATATTCACCCTTAAACTTCAAATCCTGAGGCACTGCCCCGATTGAAGCTCCCGGAAAAATTCTGTTGTTTTTGCCGAGTCTCGTGCCCGAAAAAACATGAACATTAGAAATCAACGTACAACCATCGCCTATTTCAACATCATCATCGATAACGCAAAAAGGACCTATCGTAACATTTTCTCCGATTTTGGCATTCGGGTTTATTTCGGTTAATTTGTGTATCATAATTCTATTTATTTTTTGTTACCAAAGCCATAAATTCACCTTCCGAAATAACTTGTCCGTTTACGAAAGTCTGACCTTTCATCGTTACAACACCTCTGCGGATAGGTTCTGTCATCTCAAGTCTGAAGACCAAAACATCTCCCGGAACGGCTTTGGATTTAAATTTCACTTTATCTATTTTCAAAAAGTAAGTTGAGTATTTTTCGGGTTCGTCCACGTTGTTAAGCACCAAAATACCGCCGGTCTGAGCCATTGCTTCTATCTGCAAAACGCCCGGCATAACGGGTTCTGTCGGGAAATGACCTTGGAAAAACGCCTCGTTGAAAGTCAAATTCTTAACACCAACTATAACAGTTTTTGACATCTCGATAATCTTATCAACCAAAAGGAACGGATAACGGTGCGGCATCAACTGTTTGATTTTGTTTACATCCATTACCGGCTCTTTGAAAATATCAAAATCTACGCGGTTTTCTTTTTGTTTGGCTTTGATATGCTGACGGATAATTTTTGCAAATTCTACATTTGAAAAATGTCCCGGTCTTGTAGCAAAAACTTTTCCTTTGAACGGTATTCCAACTAACGCCAAATCTCCGGCTAAATCCAAAAGTTTGTGTCTTGCGGGCTCGTTAGCAAAAATCAAATCTTTCTCGTTGAGAATGCCTTTCCTGCCTGAAAAATCAACACTCGGTTTACCCAAAAGTTTTGCCAATTCATCGATTTTTTCTTGTGACATTTCCTCTTCCATGATAACGAGAGCACTATCAAGACTACCACCTTTTATAAGGTTGTTTTTCGCTAAAAATTCCAACTCTTTTGTAAAGACAAACGTTTTGGAAGGTGCTATTTCCTTATCATAATCCTTAAATTCAACCGTTGAGGCAAATTGCGAACCCAATACCTTAGAATTATAATCAATCATCACATTGATTGAATAATTCTCTTGAGGAATCAAAGTAAGCTCGATGCCTTTTTCAGGATTTGAATATGTTAAATTCTCTTTTATCCTAAAGAAGTTTTTTTCAGCCTCCTGCTCCACAATACCAGCCTGTTGAAGTGCCTGAACAAAAGGTTTTGCACTACCGTCAAGAATCGGGGTTTCAGCATTGTTAATTTCAATCAACACGTTGTCGATACCTAAACCGGCAAGGGCTGACATAACGTGTTCGATAGTTCCTATCTTTGCACCTTTTTCTTCGATAGTGGTAGAACGTGAAGTGTCCGTTACATTATCCGCAATAGCGCGAACCTCAGGCTGATTCTCCAAATCAACCCTCTTGAATCTTATACCAAAATTCTCGGCTGCGGGTTTAAAACACATTTCAACCTCAACACCGGTATGCAAACCGTTGCCTTTTAACGTTATGCTTTGCTCCTTAATTGTCTTTTGTTTCTCTGACATTTTATTTATGCTTTTTCAATTCTTCGATTTCGTTTTGTAAGTTTTGAAGTTCTTTTTCCATATCAGGCAGTTTTTTCAATGAAATATGTGACTTAAAAAACTGCATCTGCGGTACGGCAGGATAACCGATATAAACTCCCGTATCTTTCAATTTGTGGCTGACACCTGTTTTGCCGCCGAATTTACAATTATCGGGAAGAGTCATGTGCCCTGCAAAACCGCACTGACCGCCCGCCATAGTATTTTTACCAATAACGGTGCTGCCTGCCAATCCGCATTGAGCCGCCATAACAGTATTTTCGCCGATCTCGCAGTTGTGCGCAACATGACAAAGATTATCAAGTTTAACGCCTTTATGAATAATTGTGCTGCCCATTGTTGAGCGGTCTATCGTAACATTAGCACCAAGCTCCACATTGTCTTCTATTATAACGTTTCCGATTTGAGGAATCTTGTAATATGCGCCATCGGCCTGAGGTGCAAAACCAAAACCGTCAGAACCGATTACCGTGCCGGCATGAACGATTATGTTATTGCCCAAAACACAACCCTGATAAATCTTTACACCGGAATAAAGCATTACATTGTCACCAATTTCAACATTATCTCCGATATAACATTGAGGATAAATTTTGACGTTTTTGCCCAATTTAACACCCTTTCCGATGTAAGAAAATGCGCCTAAATAAATATCTTGAGGAATTTCAACACCTTGTGAAACGTATGAAGGCTGTTCTATGCCTTGAGGCTGAGGTATTGACTGCTGATAAAGTTGCAAAAGTCTCGCTAAACATTCGTAGGCATTATCAACCCTAATCAAAGTCGGCTTAACGGGCTTTTCGGGCTTAAAATCCTTATTTACCAAAACGATAGAAGCCTCGGTATCATAAATATACTGAGTATATTTGAGATTGGAAAGAAAAGTAAGCGTACCTTTTTTCCCGCTTTCAATTTTAGAAACTGACGAAACAGTTACGTTTTCGTCGCCTTCTACCTGACCGTTCAAGTATTGGGCTATTATTTTTGCTGAAAATTCCATATATGATAATTTTGTACAAAGTTAGTAATTCTATTTGAAACTAAAAAAGTTTTTTAATTTTTTTTATCAATAGTTTTTGAAATTTGATTTTTTTTGGTTATGTTTGCGCTGAAACTTTAATTAACAACTTTTAATTTTTAATAATATTATGAAATTAACAGCACCTAAAAACTCAGTATGGGGCGTAGCCGTAGGTCTCGGCGTCCTTGGACTCATCAGTCATTTTGTTAACATTCCTCATGTATCTCCATACGCATTTTGGCTTTTAGGAGCAGGATTTGTAATCCTTGCCGTTGCCAACTTGTTGAAAGGTGTTTAACAAGGAAAGTAAAAAAAATGCAAATTGTTTCAATTTCAGAAAATACTACTTTAAAAGAAGGGCTTTTACCGGAACACGGTTTAAGCCTTTTTATTAAAACAGAAAATACCCAAAAAATTCTTTTTGATACCGGACAAAGCGGAAATTTCGTTTTCAACGCCGAAAAACTCGGGTTGAAAATAAGCGGAATCGACTTTGCCGTTATCTCGCACGGACATTACGACCACGGTGGAGGATTGGAATTTTTTCTGAAAGAAAACCATAAAGCCCCAGTTTTTATCAATCAATTGGCTTTTCTTGAGCGTTATTCGTTGAAAACAACAGGTTTTAAATTTATCGGACTTAATCCGCACTTGAAAGATAATCCAAGATTTATAAAATGCGGTGATTTAAGAAAAATTTCCGATGAAATATTTTTGTTTTCCAACGTCAGCGGCAGTTTCCCGCTATCAGAAGGCAGCAAATTGCTTTTTAGTGCTGACAAACAAACGCTTGACAAATTTCCTGACGAACAAAATCTTGTTATAACCGAAAATTCAAAAACTTTTCTTTTTGCAGGCTGTGCTCATTGCGGCATTATTAACATTATCGAAAAACTTTTCTACATTTCGGGCAAATATCCCGATTATGTTTTCGGCGGTTTTCACCTTATGAAAAGCGACAAAAAAGAAGTCGAATTTTTAGCCGAAAAATTATTAACTTACTCAAACACAACATTTTACACAATGCACTGCACAGGTAAAGAACAATTTGAAATAATGAAAAAAATTTTAGGCGCAAGAATTGAATATTTTTCTTGCGGCAGTATTTTTTCACGATAAAAAAATTACACTGCGTAACACACAAAATTTTTCTTAACCGTTTTGCTGAGCGCCGAAACGTTTGAAATATCAGAGGCAGAGGCAATATCTTTGACAAGAGAATCTTTCATAACGATTTTTATAGTTTCGTCCTTGCCCCTTGAATACGCCTTATTATAAAGTGTACCCTCTATAACAAAATAATCCAAAAATTCTTCAGGACAAAGTTTCTTCTTTAAAACATCTTTTTTAATTTCTGAAATTTTCTCTTGAGAAATTTCGTTAGGGAAAATCATAATTTTGAATAATTTCCTATTAATCAATCTATTACAAAGACTTTTTAATACAAAATCGTCAGAATTTTGCCAAACTTTTATCGCTGAAATTATATCAGAATCGTCCAATTGAGCGAAATATTCAAGCGGTGTTAAACCATCAAAATTCTGATACAATGCGCTTTGAGTTATGGTATTAGTTAAAAAGAATTTCAAGGACGGGGGAGCAAAAATATCTTTTCCCGAACGTAAAAGTTCTTTTGCTCGTTTTATAATCAGCTTCAAGATTTCTTCGGCAACGACTACCGTCTTATGAAGATAAACCTGCCAATACATCAAACGCCTTGCGATTAAAAACTTTTCGACGGAATAAATTCCTTTTGCCTCCACAACAAGATCATCGCCTACAAAATTCAGCATTTTTATAATTCTGTCGCTGCCGACAATTCCCTCGCTCACACCCGTAAAAAAACTGTCCCGGTTAAGATAATCGAGTCTGTCCATGTCAAGCTGACTTGATACAAATTTATGAAGGATTTTTTTAGGATAAGTATTAACAAAGACATCTATTCCGCTTTGAATTTTTCCGCCTAAATCTTTGTTAATCACTTTCATAAACTCTTCAGAAATTTTTTCGTGCGAAATATTTTCAAAAAAACTATTTTCCAAGGTGTGTGAAAAAGGTCCGTGCCCTAAATCGTGGAGCAAAATAGCAGTCAAAGCCCCTTCCCTATCCTCATCACTGAGAATATACCCTTTTTCGGAAATAACTTTCAAAGCATTTTGCATCAAAAAAGTTGCACCAAGACAATGCTGAAATCTTGTGTGCATAGCTCCCGGATAAACTAAATAACTGAGCCCCAACTGTTTAATACGTCTTTGACGTTGAAACAGCGGATGTTCGATAATATCGAAAATAAGTTCGTTTTCGATATTTATCAACCCGTAAACCGGGTCGTTTATAACTTTCAATTTGTTTGTAGCCATAATTACTATTGATGTCTAAAACGCCAAAATCAAAATACCTATTACACAAAAATAAAAAAGTTTTTTCAAGAAAACAAACAATGGTGTTTTTTTTAAAAACTTTAGTCATAAATCAAATATTTTTTCCGTTTCTCTTTGAATTCATCAAGTTTAGGCTGCCATGTTTTACGGATTTCCTCTTCTGAAAGACCACTGTCAAGCTGTGATTTCAAACGGGTATTGCCCAAAAGCAAAGACAACCATTTTTCTCTCGTTAACATTTTCCCGGATGATAATTTATACATTTCGATAAAATATTTCAATGTAAAACGCTGCTCATCAGGATTTAAACCCGAAAAATCCAATCCATAACATTTTTGTCCCTCGTGCAAAGGATTGGTCTGCATTCCGGGAATATCTTTGGGCGTAAAAACATATTCACCGTATTTCGGATCAGGATAACCTATTGAACTGAAAGGTTTTAACGTTCCTCTACCGACACTTATATTCGTTGCCTCAAAAAAACATAACGAAGGATACATTCTAACAGAAAGATAATCAGGAAGATTAGGCGAAGGTTTCACCGGCAAAACATATTTCGTCTTCCTCGTATAATTTTTAACGGGAATTACCTGTAAATCACATTTTACGCCACCTTTTAGCCACCCCTCTAAATTCATCATAAAAGCAAGCTCACCGACCGTCATGCCGTAAACTACCGGCAAAGGGTCAAGACCAACAAACGATACGCAATTGTCTTCCCTTATAGGCCCGTCAACATAATCAATGTTAGGATTAGGACGGTCAAGAACAAGCACTTTAACATTATTTTCAGCACAAGCCTCCATGACATTATGTAAAGTGCTGATATAAGTAAAAAATCTACATCCCACATCTTGAATGTCATAAACCACAACATCAAGTCCGCGCATTTGCTCAGAAGAGGGTTTTAAATTTTTGCCGAAAAGCGAAACGATTTTAACGCCCGTTTTATCGTCAATACCGCTTTGAATTTTTTCACCAGCCTCTCCGCTGCCCCTAAAACCATGTTCAGGCGCAAAAACTTTTTCAACCGTTAATGATTTTTCAAGAAAAAAATCCAAAAGATGCTTGCCGAATGCCCGTGAAGTAGGATTTGCAACCAAAGCAATTTTTTTACCGCGCAAAAGTTTCATATAATTAGCAGTGTCTTCGGCGGCAACAATAAGTTTTTTTATAACGGAATCTTTTTCCTTTTGTACAACAAGCGGCGTTTCTTTCGGCTCGGCACTTTGAGTAGTATTACAAGACGAAAAAAATATCAAACCTAAAACAAAAAATAAAAGTCGCTTCATAAGTCTATTTTTTAAAAAAAAAGTCTTTTTCATTATGGCAAAATTATAAAACAAAAAACGTCCTGCAAAAAAAATACATTTTCTTGCAGGACGTTTTTGCCTTACCAAAGGTAAACATAAAAAAACTTAATCGTTTTCTTCAAGTTTGAAAATATCTTCAAGCCTTACTTTGAAATATCTCGCTATCTTGAGTGCTAAAACAGTAGAGGGAATAAATTTTCCCGTCTCAATAGCGTGAATCGTTTGTCTTGAAACATCAACCCTTTCTGCAAGTTCTGCTTGAGTGATTTTTTTCTTAGCCCTTTCAACTCTGATTGTATTCTCCATAATTTTTTTCTATTTAATAATGTTTAATAATTTTCTTTCCTTTTAATTTCGTATAAACAGAAAATTGTTTATATCTATGCGAATTTTTTACAAAATGTATACCATTTTTAAAATTTTCGATGTTATTTTTTCAACTTTAGTGTAACTTTTGTTTAGGGTGAAATGAAAAAAAAAGTTTTTCTATGTTAATTTTTTGTATTAATTTTATCCCGCAAAAAAAATACATTAATTACATATTAATTTCCACACTTTATTTTAAAAAAAACAAACGAGTAAATGAAAAAAACATTATTTTTAGCCTCGGCATTAGCCTTGACATTGTCAGCCTCGGCTCAGACCGAACTGAGAACCTCGAGTAAAGATTCATACGTAATTCCTGCCGAAATTTACGGACAATTTGCAGAACATCTCGGACGCTGTATTTACAACGGTATTTGGGTTGGTAAAGACAGCAAAATTCCTAATCAAGATGGTTACAGAACTGATGTTTTCAATGCGTTAAAAGATCTTCAAATTCCTGTTTTAAGATGGCCGGGCGGCTGTTTTGCCGATACTTATCATTGGAGAGACGGCGTTGGACCTACAAAAGACAGACCCGCTATCAAAAACGTTTTTTGGGGCGGAACAATGGAAGACAATTCTTTCGGTACTGACGAATTTTTCACCCTTTGCGAAAAACTCGGTTGCAAAACTTATCTTTCCGTAAACGTAGGCTCAGGCACTGTTAAAGATATGAACGACTGGCTTGAATACATCACTGGTACTCAAGATTGTCCAAATGTTAATTACCGTAAACAAAACGGTAGAGAAAAACCTTACAAAATTGATTATATCGGTATCGGCAACGAGAGTTGGGGTTGCGGCGGAAATATGCGTCCTGAATTTTATGCAGACCTTTACCGTCAATATTCCGGCTATGCACACCTTTACAGCAACAATACTTATCCAAAAAGAGTTGCCTCCGGTTCTAACGACTTCGATTACAACTGGACTGAAACCTTAATGAAAAGAGCCGGCAACAATATGGAACATATTTCGCTCCATTATTACGTACTTCCTATCAGAGATTGGAATGGTTCTAAAGGACCTGACAGAGGTTTCGCTGAAGATCAATATTTCGGTGTTATCCGCGACGGTTACAAAATGGACGAATTAGTAAAAGGTCATATTGACATTATTGCTAAATACAACAAAAACGTAAAACTTGACGTTGATGAATGGGGTATTTGGACAGACCAAGAGCAAGGTTCAATACCGGGACACCTTTATCAGCAAAACACTTTGAGAGATGCTATTTTAGCAAGTACGACTTTTGATATTTTCCACAAATATGCAGACAGACTCGGAATGTGTAATATAGCTCAAGTAGTAAACGTTCTCCAAGCAATGGTTTTGACCAAAGACGACAAAATGGTTTTAACACCGACATATCACGTGTTTAAAATGTATGCCGTTCATCAAAACGCAGAATATATTCCTATGGATTTCAAATCCCCGAAATACACTTTCAACGGTGAATCTATCAACGCTTTGAGCAGTACTTTGTCGAAAAAAGACGGCGTTTATCATTTAACATTAACAAACGTTGATCCCAAAAATAAACAAACCGTAACGCTTAATCTCTCAGAAATTAAAGCAACTGCTATGAACAAAGCAGAAATCATCACATCGGCAAAATTCAACGATTACAACTCGTTTGAAAATCCTGAAACCATAAAAATAAAACCTTTTAACGGAGCATCTGTTAAAAAAGGCGTTTTAACGGTTGAACTTCCGCCGATGAGTATCGTTACGGTAGAAATGAAATAATTTTTATTTCTTTTTTTTAATAAAAAACGGGGACTGAAAATCAGTCCCCGTTTTTTATTTTATTTATTTTTATACTGTTAATTAATGACTCATCTTCATTAAAAAATTTACCAAATCAATCAACGGAGTCGTGTAATCGTCAGCAATGTAGGTTAAATATTCCATCGTTTCCAAATCAAGCAATTGCTTTATCGGAGTGTAATTTTCTGTTCCATCCAATTGAACAGCCGGCATAATAGTCTGTCCTGCGCCGAACTCAGCTGTCTGCATACGCACGGGAACAGGCATGTTAAGACCTTTCATTGTAAGAGACATCGTAATATTATCGTTCAATTCTTTTGCATAAGAATCCATTGTTGTTTGGTCTGCCCAGTTATGACGGGCGTCAATTGATTTAAGACGGGTTGCCAAATAAGCAGCGCAATCAGGCATTTTTACCTCAGCTGTCAAATCGTCAAGAACTGTTACCGTCAAATCATCAATAGAAAGACCTTCTATAAAGGAACCTTGTGCCATTTTCAACAAATCCGCAAATTTGAATTGCTCCATTTTGAAAGGAACGATTTGTTCTTTTACTTCAGCTTCAGTTTTTCCCTCTTTGCCGCTGTTAGATTCCGCTGCGGTTTCTTTAAATGATACTTGTAATTTGGTATCAATAATATCCATGCCGTTCTGAGAAAAAGCAAATTCGAGATTACCTGATTCAGAGTCATCAGTATTAAGAGTCGTCTTATAATTGCATACCAATTTGCTTTCATCATCACGGATACCGTACTGAGAATAACCATTTAAATGAGAATTAATGGTTATGGAAAAATCATAAGAAGGCAACGTTCCTGTTTTAGAAATCGACTCTTTGCTGCCAGAAACAAATTCTCCATCAAAAGCCGGTTTGTATTCGCCGTCAGACAACAAACTGATTTCAAAATTGTATGATTCCGGAATCTTAATTACAACAGCATATTCTCCTTTAGAATCATCTTTTCCTGTAACAGCTTTAGTTACATCAAAAAATTTTTCTTCGTAAGTAGTTCCGGCATCAGTTAAAACTACTTTACACTTTTCAGCCATGCCGTCCAAATCAAGCGGGAAAACTAAAGTCAATTTCTCTGCAGGTGTGATATTTTTAGGTTCATCCTGTTTCGTACCTGTTTCTTTAGCACTTTTCATAACAAACTCATAACAACACCCCATATCCGTTGCCGTTACTTCCAAATATTTTGTGTAACCTTCTTTCGCTAAGTCTGATTTTTCATCTACAGCCTTAAAATTCTCCGCTTTAATTCCTTTCAAAAAATATTCCTGAATTTCAGTCATAAATTTTTTATTATACTTGGTCCACGCAAATATCTGCGAACCGCCGTAAACCATAGTCTTGAACGCACCGTTGCTGTAATTTTCAGCCAAACTTTTTACGTTGTTTCTGATATGTTCAACCATAACTTTTGAAACAATTTCCGACATAGGACGTTCGTCTTTTTGTTCCTGAGGTTGTTCCAAAGGTGCGGGTTCATCCTCTTTATCATCTTTATGACAAGATGTCATTGTCAATGTAGAACCGCCTAAAAATGCTGCGGCAAGCATCCAAGAATAAATCTTCTTCATTTCTCTTATTTTTTTAAAAACTTTTTGAATTATTATTTATTTTTAACTACACCAATAAGATATAAAAAAAGAAAAATTCCACAAAAAAAAATTATTTTTTTAAAATTAAAAAAATCGCGGGACGTTTATCAATATTGATTTTTTGTTTTTTCCAATTAGCAACACTCTGAGTTTTTATAAATTCTTCCGGCATGGTAATATCACAGGCAACCGTAAGTAATGTATTAGGATTCAGCACATTACAAAGAGTTTCCAAAAATGTATTGTTGCGATAAGGCGTTTCAATAAAAACCTGAGTCTGATTCAATTCCTTTGAACGGTCTTCAAGTTTTTTAATAGCTTTTTGACGTTCGGGATTTTTTACGGGTAAATAACCGTTGAAAGCGAAACTTTGACCATTAAGACCACTTGCCATCACCGAAAGCAAAATCGAGGAAGGACCAACAAGCGGAACAACCTGAAAACCGGCTCTATGCGCACTCAAAGCCACACTTGCGCCCGGGTCTGCAACACCGGGACAGCCCGCTTCTGATATTACGCCCAAATCATGAGAGTTTTTCAAAACGTCAAAATAAACCGAATAATCAAAATCCTTGTTATGTTTGTCCATTTCATAAACGGTAATCTGAGGCAAAAACGCCCTCATTCCCAAAAGAATAAAATAATGACGTGCCGTTTTAGCATTTTCGGCTATAAAAAATCTAATGCTGCGGATTTTTTCTAAAACATCCTCAGGCAAATAATATTTGAAATTTTCCGAGCCCAACGACATCGGAACCATATAAACTTTTCCGTTTTCCATTTTTTACTCCTCATCAAAACGTTTTTCCCAATCCAAATCCTCTTCGGTAGGTGCGTTTTTATCTTTTTCGTCTTCTATTTTTTCTTCAACTTCCTCCTTAACCTCTTCTTGAGGCGTTACAGAGATGTCTTCAAGCGGTTCTTCATCTTTGATTTTTTCTTTTTTCGTATAATAAGGCTCTTTGCCGAAAGGTTTATAATACGAAACGCCTAAACCACAAGTTCTTTCCGTAACATAATTCAGAAGGGCAATATCGTCCATTCTTATCATTTTTGACATTCCGATACAACCGCGTGCCATGATTTGAAAAACACCTACTTTAGTACAAAAAGCAATTCCCGCCTGACCTGTCAGACCGTATGTAAATTTGTTGTACTCTCCGAATGCTATTCTGTCAATTCCCGTAGAATCAAAATTGGTGATATTGGTTTCGGGTTTTGATTTTTCCAAAAGAATATTGGCGTATGTACCGACAGCAAACAATGCTTTAACACTATGCTGACCGAAATCAATGTGCATAAAAAGCGGAATATGAACGTATTTTAAATTCTGTTTGAAATATTCATTGTCCGAAGGCTCGGCTCTAAAAGTCATGCTTTGATAATTGATTTCGCCTTGAAAACCAATTATATTCCTCAATTCCATGTGTTTGTAAGCGATTCCGAAACCGTAACCCGGATCAGCAAACATTTTTTTGTTGAGACCCGCAGAATCGCAACTGATTTTCGATTGAATATAATAAGTGTTCAACCCTATTAAATGTTGGGCAGAACAAATACTTGAAAAACCAAATATCAGTATTGCAAAAACTTTTAAAAATTTAATCATTTCTTTTATAAAAAATTTGGCACAAAGTTAGAATTTTTTGAATATTTTTGCAACAAAATTTTTATTTCGACCATGCGCTACAAAATCACGCTGTCTTATAACGGCAAAAATTATCACGGGTGGCAGTTACAGCCTAACGCCTTGACAGTCCAAGAGGTTTTGGACAAGGCATTATCCATGCTTTTGAAAGAGAAAATTTCCACGCTCGGGGCAGGCAGAACGGATACTGGCGTTCATGCAGCGTTTTTTGTTGCACATTTCGACACTCAAAACGAGATTTCTGATTTAGAATATTTAGTTTACAAACTTAATAGATTTTTACCCGACGACATCGCAATTTTCTCAATCGAAAAGGTTTCAAAAGATTTTAATGCGAGGTTTTCCGCCAAAAGCCGCACTTATAAATATTTAATACATTTAAAAAAAGACGTCTTCTTAAAAGAAAGTTCGTGGTTTTTTCCGCAGGATTTGGATTTGGATTTAATGCAAAAAGGTTGCGAAATTCTAAAACAAACCGAAGATTTTGCATCTTTTTGTAAGGCGGGTGCTGACAACAAAACCACAATTTGCAAACTTTATCAAGCCGATTTCGTAAAAGAGGGGCATAAAATAGTTTTTACAGTAAAAGCGGACAGATTTTTAAGAAATATGGTACGCGCTTTGGTCGGCACATTAACGGATTTAGGGGCAAAAAAAATATCGTTGGAAAAATTTCAGGAAATAATAAACGCTAAAAGCCGCACTTGTGCAGGTCAATCCGTCCCCGCTCACGCCCTGAGCCTTACGGATATTGAGTATTAATGCGATAACCCGTTATTTATTCCAATTTTTCCTTTATTTTTCCTTTGACGGATATATTTTTTGAAGTAATTTTGCACAAAAATATTAAGAGATGAAAAAGTTACTGATATTGGCGTTGCCGATGTTGCTTTGCATGAAAGGTCTTTCACAAACAACCGTCTTAACCTTAGATAGTTGCAGAGCTATGGCAATCAGCAACAACAAAGACGTTAGGATGTCGGCCATCGACAAGGAAATTGCAGAAAACAACAAAAAAACGGCATTTTCAAAATATTTGCCACGCGTTAACGCCATAGGCGCATACGTTTACACAAGCAAAAACATCAACCTAATCAGCGAAGAACAAGAACAAAAACTCCGCGGTGTAGGTAACGGACTTACCTCTCAAATCGGTGAAGCAAAAAACGGTATTTTGCAACAAATTCAACAACTTCAGCAAAATCCTCAATTTTTGCAATACCTTCAGGCCAACCCTCAAATGGCAATAGCCGTTGAAAAGTATTTACCACAACTTGTCCAAACACTTCAGAGTCCGGGACGTATAGAATCGGCTCTCGGTGCGGTTTCAGGAGTGGGCAACGAAATTGCAGACGCTCTGACTCTCAACACACATAATATTTTTCTTGCAAGCATAATGCTGACACAACCTATTTACATGGGCGGCAAAATTATTGCTTACAACAAAATCACCGATTATCTCAATCAGGTGGAAGAATCGAAATACGATCTTCAAAATCAAGAACTTATCGTAAAAGTAGACGAGGCTTATTGGCAAATCGTATCGCTCGAAAGCAAAAAGAAACTTGCTGAAAGTTATCTTAACTTGTTAAGAACTCTTGATGCAAACGTTGAAAAACTCGTAGAAAACGGTTTTGCAACCAAAGCTGACGGTTTGAGCGTAAAAGTAAAACTCAACGAAGCCGAAGTTACTGTTATTCAGGTTGATAACGGTCTTTCACTTTGCAAAATGCTTTTGTGTCAGATATGTGGAATGCCGCTTGAAAGCGATTTTACGTTAGCCGATGCAACTCAAGACGACATTTTACTTTTAGCTGACATTTCAGAGGCTGAAAACATTGACACGACAAATATTGACGCAAAAAACGTAAACCGTCCTGAGCTCAACGCATTAGAACTTGCAACAAAAATTTACGAGCAGAAAGTAAACGTTGCCCGTGCGGAATTTTTGCCGAACGTGGCTTTAACCGGCGGTTACACATGGACAAATCCATCATGTTTCAACGGTTTTGAAAACAAAATGAAAGGAATGTGGACAGTAGGCGTAGGCGTTAAAATTCCTATCATAACAAGCGGTGAACGTATCTATAAAACACGTGTTGCAAAACTTGAGGCAGAAAAAGCCGAATGTAAATTGGAAGAAACCCGCGAAAAAATTGAACTTCAAGTAAAACAATCTTCACAACGTGTTATAGAGGCTGCAAAACGACTTTCAACGGCACAAAAAAGCCTTCAATCGGCAACAGAAAATTTGCGGTATGCAAATGTCGGTTTAAAAGAGGGCGTAATCCCTGTTTCTAACGTTTTGGAGGCGCAGACCGGCTGGCTGAAAGCACAATCCACTATGGTTCAGGCAAAAATCGACCTCAAACTCGCACAACTTTATTTGAACAAAGCGACAGGAAGATTAAATTACTAATTTATAATTCATAATTCGTAATTCTTAATTTATTAGAAAAATGAACAGAAAAGTAACGGCAAATTTATTATTTGCGGCGGTAATTTTAACCGTAATAGCAGTAGTTATAATAGTGGGTCTGACCAAGACCGACCCTGAAGAAGTTATTCAAGGCGAAACCGATGCTACCGATTACAGAGTATCGTCAAAAGTACCGGGCAGAATCGCTGAAATACGTTTTCAAGAAGGCGACCGTGTTAAAAAAGGCGATACGTTAGCAATCCTTGAAGCACCGGACATCATGGCAAAACTTTCACAAGCCAACGCAGCATATTCCGCAGCTAAAGCCATTGAAGAAAAAGCTCAAAACGGTGCACGTCAAGAGCAAAAACAAGCCGCATTCGAGATGTGGCAAAAAGCAAAAGCCGGTCTTGAAGTTGCTAAAAAAACTTACGAACGAGCCGAAAACCTTTTCAAAGAGGGTGTTATAGCCGCTCAAAAACGTGATGAAGCCAAAGCACAATACGATGCCATGGCTGCAACCGAAAAAGCAGCAAAAGCTCAATACGATATGGCAGAAAACGGTGCTCAAAAAGAAGACAAAGCCGCAGCACGCGCTCAAGTAGAAAGAGCTAAAGGTGCAGTTTCAGAGGTTTCTTCATACATCGACGAAATGGTTTTGATTGCCTCAGCCGACGGCGAAATCACTGAAATTTATCCCGAAATCGGCGAACTCGTCGGCACAGGCTCACCTATCATGAACATCTCAAAAACAGATGATTATTGGTTCGTATTCTCAGTAAGAGAAGACTATTTGCCGGGCATAAAAATCAATGACCAAAAGAAAGTTTTCATTCCCGCCCTCAACAAAGAGGTTGATGTAAAAATCACAAGAATGAAAAACGTCGGCAATTTCGCCGCTTGGAAAGCCACTAAAGCATTAGACAAATACGATTTAAAAACGTTTGAAATTCAAGCTAAACCATTGAATCAAAACGAAGTAGACGGACTTTGTATCGGAATGTCAGCGATACTAAAATAATGCACAATTCATAATGCATAATTAATATAATGAAAGAAGTTATTACACGGATATTTAAAATCGGTCTGAGAGAAATAGAAATATTTTCTCACAGACCTATGTATCTGTTTGTCATTATAATAGCACCACTTTTTTGTCTGATATATTTTACACAGATAATGCGCTCCGGCACGCCCGACAAAATGCCTTGCGGTGTAGTTGATGAAGATAATACAACCACAACCCGCAGCATTGTCAGAATCTTGGGGGCAATGCAAAATACAGACATCAAAGCCCATTACGGTTCGTTCTCAGAGGCTCGCAAAGCCATGCAACGCGGTGAAATTTATGCGTTTTTTTACATTCCGCGCAACACCACCGACAAAGCATTAGCAAGCAAAAGACCGCAAATCTCCTTTTACACCTCCGACACTTGGTACGCAGCGGGCAGCCTTTTGATGAAAGACCTTCAAATGACTTCAGAACTTGCAGGATTAGCAGTTACAAGAGCAACCCTAACGGCTAAAGGTGTTCCGCCAAGTCTGATGATGGGTATTCTGCAACCTATCTCAATCGAAACGCATCCTATCGGAAATCCGGGTCTTAATTATTCCGTTTATCTGAATAATATATTAGTTCCGGGACTTTTCTTCCTGATAATCATGCTGTTTACGGCATACACCATCGGCTACGAATGGAAAATGGGAACGCAAAAGGAACTTTTTTCAATCGCAGGCGGTAGCTCTACAATCGCCCTTGCCGGAAAACTTTGGCCTCAAACACTCTTATATTGCTTTTTAATGGTTTTAATTGATGTTTATTTTTATAAATATCAAGGTTTTCCGCTCAATGTCAGCATGATAAGAATCATTTGCGCCGGTTGGTTGTGTATTTTTGCATCGCAAGCCTTAGCAGTATTCTTCTTTGGAATATTTTTAACGTTAAGAATGAGTATGAGTGCTTGTTCACTATTCGGTGTCTTGCAAATTTCGGTTTGCGGTTTTACTTTTCCGCTGACGGCAATGAAACCCATTTTCCAATATTTGGCATGGATAAGTCCGTTAAGACATTATTATATGCTTTACGTTAATCAAGCCCTAAACGGTTTCAAATTGGTTTACGCATGGCCGTCAATAGTTGCACTGCTGTTGATATGCCTTTTGCCGCTGACAATGCTTTTCAGAATCGCAAACGCTTTCAAAACATTGGATTATAAACCTTAAAAATAGGGGTAGATTAAAATAGCGTTATAATTATTTGTATTTTGTGCTCAAAATTTCTATTTTTGCGTTAACAAAAATTTACATGTAAAATGAACAAAATTAATTACGTACGTTTTGATTGGGCAATCAAGAAACTTTTGAGGGACAAAGCAAACTTTGGCATTCTCGAAGGTTTTATTGAGTTTTTTTTATCTAAACCGGATTGCAAAATTCTCGAAATTCTTGAAAGTGAGAGCAAATTCGGAAATAAAATCTGATACCAAAGTTCCGGGATTGGTTGAAGCAAAAAAAGTTATGAAGTTCGACAAGATGTCAAAAGAAGAACAAGACACATATATTCGTCACCTTGATGCCGTTGCCAACGAAAAGGAAGCAATTCTCACCGCCGAAATTCGAGGCGAAATAATAGGTATCGAGAAAGGCGAAAAGATTGGTATCGAAAAAGGCGAAATAATCGGTATTGAGAAAGGAATTTTTCTACGTAACAAACAAATCGCTGTCGAAATGAAAAAACAGGGAACATCTCTTGATATGATTTCTATTGTTTTGCAACTTCCAAAAGAGAAAGTAGAAAAATTGTTAAGTGAATAACAATTTCACTACTTTACCGTGAATTTTACATATTTTGTATCACCGTTGGCTGTGACAAAAAGTGCATAAACTCCTTTCAAAAGATTGAGATTGTGAACCGGTATCGTATAATGATCACTCACAAATTTAAAATCGTATTTCAAAGGAATTTTTAGTGCTGTTTGCAAATCCAAAATGAATACATCTAAAGCCGCCTCTTCGGTAAGGTTGGCATAAAGTGTGAAATTTCCATCGTTTGGACTCGGTCCTATTGCTAATCGCGTGAAAATTCCTGCACTCGGAGCTTCATAATTTGAATAATCTGATCGCTGCTCGTTGAGGATGTTTACAACTTTAGAATAGCTTGCATTACATTTTCCGTCATTTGCATACATCGTGATTGTGTCGCTTCCACTTGTCAAAGATAAAAGAAATGTTTGATTTTTCGGTGTGTTGTACATGCTTGACGTAATGTCTTCAAACATATCGTTATTGAACTGATAACTCCATGTATAATCCGTGAAAATTTCGGAATCTTCTGCCAAAACTACAGTGTCGCCCAAATAGGAATATGTAGGTGCTAAAAACTTAATTTCCAACTCATTGTCAGAAAATTTTATATTCGTAGTATCTTTGGTGAAACATTCTTTGGAATCTTGGGTAACCATTATATAATCGCCTTCGGGCATGTCAGAATTTACAACCAAAACTCTCTCATTATGAATCATTTCGTTAGGCAAACGCCAAAAATAATGCAAATCTTCGGATTTTAAATCGCCTTCATCAATTTTCAACTCGCCGTTTTTACAAATTGTATGACTTGGTGTTAAAGAATTTTGTAATTCTTCCGGGTCTACAAGTTCTTGAGTTGCAGTGTCTTTGCAGCCGTGAGAATCAGTTACGCTCAGAATATAAGTTCCGGCTTTAAGATTATAAATCGCTGTATCTTGACTGCCGTTATTCCAAGAATAAGTATAAGGTTGTGTACCGCCTGTCGTATGTGTTATTATTCGTCCGTTGCTGTAGCCAAAACAAACCGGATTTTTAACTGTGTCTTTTGAAATTTCAAGAGGAAATTCGGGCTCAGAAAGCGTAAAATATGCAGTATCTTTACATCCGTTATTTTCCACCTCAACAATATAATTTCCTGCGGCTAAACCTTTTGCAAAAGATTCTTTAGCAGTTAGTTTATCAATTTCATTATATGGATATTTATACCAATTATACATCACCGGTTTATCAGGATAAGTTAATTGTACATCTTTAATTTCAAATGCACCTGAATTATCGTGATAACAACTCAAATTGGTAGAAACAGTATCCAAAAATTCAATAGATTGAGGACGGTTGATGTCAATTTTTCCCAAATCCAAACTTCTTGCAATTCGTCCGATAGTATCTATATTTTCTGTGTTATCAAATATTTTCAAAGTAAAAGACTGAAATTTATCATCCAATACAATTTTCTTACTATCAGAAATTTGCAATGGTTTTTCGTTATTAATTTGATAAAAATAGCCGTTTGACAATCCGCCCTTCAATTCAGGAAATGTCAATATAGCATCTGAATAGTTGCAATGAGGTTGCTCAATTACAACGTTATCAACAGCTGCAATATTCGGATAAGATTTCAATTCCTTGAGATTGATATGAACAGGTACAAATTGTTTCTTCTTATCAGAAGTAATCGTAACGTCAATTTTATTAAGATTTTTATCAGTTTCAAAATCAAATATAGAAACATTACAATCAAGAGTATCAAGTTCATTGTTATTTTTATGTCCCGATACTACAATTTTTCCGTCATTGCGTTCTTTAGAAGTAATTTCTTTAGGAACATTTGTATTATGATTAAATATTAATTCTTCAGTGCAGTCTTGCGGATATTTGTATTCCAATGTAACTGCATTGCGTTTTTCATTTTCATACCAAAACTCATTGTCAGAACCATTTACTTTGTTGTATTTTATCTCAGGTACAAATACATAACGCTCTACTGAACAATGATCTTTTCGAGAAAAAGTCAATCTATATGGACCGTTGAAATTATAATTTAGAAACCCATCAGTATCAAAATTACTGTAGTTAAAACTACCATTTTGAACTTGTGCAAAATAGCTATTGACAGAAATTTCATCTTCCTGTTGTAAATTTGCATATAGTTCATTATTAACTACATGTGGATTTGCTTCTTCAATAGGATAATTGCGTAAATATGGGGGTAATTTAAAAGTTTCGGATTCAAAAGTCAAAAACTTAATTTTCACATTAAATCTGTTATTATATATAGATTTTCCTCTAAAACGTTGGCTAACAAAATTTTGAAATCTTTCAAATAAAAAATCATTGGTTGAGATTTCCTGCCAATTATTAGATTCATCTGTCGGTGATATTAATATTTTAGGTCTATATTCATTCTTTACCGAAGGTGAACAATAAAATTCAGTAGCGACGGGAATAGGAATATTTTCCTTTTCACATAAAGTATAAGGCAAATCAGAAATAGGATTATATCGTTTGAGAGAAAAAAATATTGCACATGCAATAGTATCTTCTCCATTATTGTTTGTCGAGCCTTCCATAATAGGTTGACAATACAACTTCCCCTCCTCCGGCTCATCAACACCAATTATCACTTCAAAAGGACTAGGGGTATTTTGCATATAGAAATATAATCTAAAAGCTTTTGTATTATTTGACAAAACAATATTAATAGAATCTCCATCATTTGCCATCCCGATACCATTAACATAAGCTACTATTAGTTTGAAATGAGCACTGGAATTAACCAATAATTTGCAACTCAATTCATAATACTGCGAATATACATTCTGTACACCAAGTAAGCAAAATAATAACCCCAAAATAAAAAAGTTCTTTTTCATAATACTAATTTATAAATGATGAGATTGCCTAATAACATAAGCAATCTCATAAAAACAAATAAAATTAGAAAGTGATAATGGGACGAAAATTAAAAATTGTATAAGTTTTAATTTGACATTCTTGATTCTGATACCAATAATAAGTGACTAAACAAAGAACATAATCATCTGATTCATCAAATAGTTCAGGCTCAAAACTAAAATGATAAATTGTATCTCTTTGTCGCCCCAAAGATTTCATTTCAGAAAGTTTTAAATCTTCAAATAAAAATTGAGTTAAATGATTACCCAAAGAAGTTCTAGGGCATAAATCCGTACTACAATAAAACAATTCATATACGAATTGAGTTGTATCAATGTAAGTTGCAGATGTCCATTTTACATCAAAATTATATCCAAGACTAAGATAAGGGTAGCCAACAAATTCAGGTGCTGTTGAATACGGATTGTCTTCTCCAAACGGATCTCCATAATCTTGATATTTTTCGCTTCCCGGTTCTTCATTCTTGTCGTCGTCCTTGTTGCACGCCGAAAACATCATTGCGGTTACCATCATGGCAACCATGAAAAATTTAAACATGTTTTTCATTTGAAAAAAAATTAAATTGTTAATATTTAAAAACTTTGTTAATTGTCGAAGTTATTGTTCCTTTTCCAGGCAAACGATACGAAATTTTGTACGGATAATCTCCTTTCGTATAACTCTGCGGATAATCATTGTTCAAGATTTCTTGCTCTTTTTTGCTCAAATCTCGACTCAATTTTTTATTGGAAATCAAGGTCTTAGCTTTGCGCAAATCCTCGTCGCACTCAAATATAACGTTGTATGTTATCATGCCATGAGGATATATGCCGGTTGCAATTCCGTTTTGTATCTCATTATCAGTAAGCGTGTTATGATTTATTGACAATGCATTGAATATCGTCATTGCATCCGCAGGTTTGAAACTAAAACTACGGACTCTTGCAAGTTCTTTCTCCGAAAAATTGTCGTAAACGTATTTGTAAAGCGATTTTTTGTACCATTCGGTATTTCCCAAATCAGCTTCTAAATAGACAAGTTTATCGGTTTTCCCTCTAACTTGCTGTTCCAAAATATCAAAGAAGTCATCGGTTTCAAATCCTTTGGAAATATTTTTCATATATAGATCTGTTCCGTCCACAAATGCTTTGCCGTCAAGATCGATTGAATTTACCTTTTCTTTCAGCGTATTATATTTGCTCGTACGGAAATTGATTTCGCATATCTGTTTGGTTTCCAACTGATTGAAATCTCCTTCTGCCGATATATTCCTTATTGAATCGCCGTTCTCTATTTTGTAATCTGTTGATACATTCTCGTTCAACTGCGCAATTCTTTTTGGAATATTTACAATTTCGAGTTTATAGATATTCTGATTGTCAAATGCAAATTTTGATAGGTCAAACGAAAGTTCGTATTTTTCGTTTGTTACTTCTGAACTTTTAAAATGCTCAAAATCTGAGGTTTGCGACTTACCATCAAGGGTTGAAATTCTTAATTTTTGCTCGTAACCCTCCAGCACGTTGTCGAAAAGATAACTATAATTTTCGCTCAAACAGATGTAACCTGTTTTTGTCTCTTTGGGATAAAAATTGTACATCTTGTCGAGCGGATACGAACAAATCAAGTGTTCAGGCAAAATATGGTCGGGACGTTTGCCGGACGTAAATTTGGATTCCATGCGCTCCACGTATTCTGTTCCTTCTGAATCTTTTGCCACTATCCAATCGTTGCCAACTTTCTGACGGAATGACACTTGCGCCATGAGTACAAATTTCGTTGTGCTCTCCAACGCCTCGTCGGGATTAAACGAAATTATCAATCCGTCGCTGCTGATATCCATCGAACCTTTCACCTCTTGTTTAGTGGCAAAATTAACAAGTTTTAAGGAATCTACAAAAACTTTATAAATATTTTTAACTCCGTCAATTTCCAAAGGCATTTCATTTTTGCAATCAATATTTAGCAGCACTTGCGGCGAAACAAACACGTTTACGGTGTCGCTGCCGTCTTCCGGTGTCATCGATGCAATTATGCTTTGATCCAAAAGTTCCTTTCCTTCAACGACTTTGCACGGTTCTCCGATTTCAAAATTTATTGAACATGTACCTTTGAACAATCCGCCCAAAACTCTGTATTTGCAACCGACTAAACCGGTGAAATAGAACGGATTAGGACCTGCGCCCTGCAAAACTGCAGCGGCTGCGGCGTCCATGATATTAAATTTGCGTCGTTTGCCCAAGAATTTTACTTGGATTCCGATGCTCGCATCCAAATACGCCCAAAGTTGTGCGTTTGCGTACCAGCCGCCAATGCCGAGCGGACTTGTGCTGCCCTCGCAATGTGATAATTTTCCGTAATTTGCCAACAAAAATTCGCCGCCAGCACCTAATTCCAACTTGGCGAAAAATGGCCACGGCTCTACGGAAATGCCTGTCTCAAAGCCGGTTCCGAATGCAACTCCTTTGCCGTTGGAAACTGTTAACATATCTCTTCGGCTCTGATATTTTTTCAAATCGGAGCTTGAAAACAGCGAAGTAACTTTTTGCGGCGGGTCGGGCAATCCCGGAATATTGTTTCCCGCCATGAAATAACTGCTGATATCAAGTTTCAAAACCGGTGCATCAACAACAATTCCGCATCTGTCGTCAGGCGTTCCCAAATGGATATACCAATCTTTCGGACTGAAATACGCAGTGGCATCCACCAATTTTTTGTTCGCACCCTTGCCGTACATCACGCCCATATCCATAAACGCTCTCAAATACGTGAAAAACGATTTGTTAACAAAATCCATTTTCATAAGCGTTGAGGCGGTAAGCGGATATTCGCGTTTTACTGAGGGTTCGTCTTTAGGTTGATTTTCTTCTTTTTCGTCTTCCTCTGGAAGTTTATTCAACGATTCGGCAAAATTTTGGTATTTTTGACTACCACTCAAGAAAACTGCATCGCCTTTAAATTGTACATAATTCAAGCCCCAATTTCTATTAAACTGTACTTCAAATGTCGTCTTTGCATCACATAAATCTTTGTTGACTATACCAAATTTCATGGATGCCAAAAAGCCGAAACCGACGTTGAAATCTGGTTTGTAATACAATCCTGAAGGAGCTTTGCCGACCGCAGAACCGTTATCTGTTTGATTCATACGATTATACGCGCCGCCACCGATACCATAAACATCGAAACACGGTGGAATCTTAAACAAGATTCTGCCGCCGTTGTCAGCAAACAAATCTGCGAAAAAATATTTGTTGTTCCCTACCCTACCAAACAAAGCTGTTGCTTCAACATCCAACATATCAACGAGTTGCATTTTAACGTCGCCTCTAAAATAATTGCCGTAAATTGGGTCGTTTTTCTCGAACATCACGTTGCCGTAAACGCTGAAAGTTGAAGATTTGTAGTCAACAAAAAATCTTGAAACGGTAAACTTTTTCAGCTTAAAACGCTCATAATCACCGAGTATATGGAATTTTCCTCCGGCTGTGATTTTGTCGGCAAATGCGATGTTCGCTCCAAAATTCAAGCTGTCGTTTCGCATTGAGATGTCGTTAATTTGAATTTCCAAATTACCAAATTTTGCTGACAAAACACCTTCCGACGACCAAACTCCCGGACGAAAATATGGTTTTTCCGCGCTCAAATACATGTCCTGAAAATCCAACTGTGGCACGTGCAACGGCGATTTTTCACCGCCGGCATTGATTGTAACATTACCGTTTGCAACAATTTCCGGCACAAATTTCCCGTTACGAAGTTTCAAATTCAGTTTTGAACTTTTGTCCAACTGCAATTCTGCGCAAATAAAATCCAATGTCAGCGAGTCGCCAAGATTTGTACTAATGCCAAATTCATTTTCCGCATCGTTGTAAAGTGCGTCGTAATGATGATTGGAAAATCTGCCAAGTGCTTTCCAATTGAAATCGCCGTCAAATGTGATTTTTTGTATTTGATTTTTTAACAATTTTAGTTCTACATTATCAACGTCAATATCAAAATTTTTGGTTGTATCAAGCAGATGACCAAGGTTTTGCGCGTTTGCTGACACGGTAAAGCCATTGTTGTCAGCTATAAAATAATCGCAATCTATCGTGATTGATTGTGAAGTATCCTTGCCAAGATTTTTCGGAAGCATCAACTGCGATTTTCCGATTGAAACGCCGCGCCAAAGATTTTTTTCGGCGGAATTAGTGTTTGAAAAATAACCGTTCGGAAAATTAATTTTGGTACTTGTTACGGTTTCGCTGTTGTCAAAATCGAGACCGTCCAACGTGAAAATCCAATCTTTCAATTTTTGGAATCCGAATTTGACTTTTTTGTTGAGCGAGAATGTAAAATTATCGATTTCCTCAAAATCCAAACTGGTTGAAAATCTTGGTATCGTGTTGGAAATCTTGTTGTTATCGTCATAAAATACTAAATTTGTAGAATCGACTTGGATATCGGCTTCGGCGTGAAATTTCTGAATTCCTTCGCAATCAAACTCGGCAAATGTTCCGCTTTTGAATGTAATTTTGAAATTTTTTCCGATACTAACGGGCTCAATAAGTTCGATTTTTCCCGGCGCACAAAGTCCGCTGTTACCGTTTACAGTGATTTCTCCGTCAAAACCTATCTTACTGTCTTTCAGTGGAATAACGCATGATAAATGCAGTTTTGAAATATCGTTGTCTTCTCTTTCGATATGTGAAACCACGAGCAAATAGCCCACAGTACTCTGAATTCCAACAGGTAACGGAAGTTGATGTTTTTCTCTCAATTCGTTGAGATTTTTGATATAATTTGCCATTTGCTGAACCTTGTTTGCGAGGTCCATTGCTGCTGCAAGACGACGTTTGTCCGACGTGTCCAAACGATTGTCAATATCAAGATATTCCTGTCCGTAAGACACGGAAAACATTAATAATAAAGCAATTAAAGATACAAGTCTTTTCATTTTTTTGGTTAGTTGTTTATCGTTTTATTACTTTTTTCAACAACGAAAATCACGAAAATCACGAAAAATTTTTCCGTGTAATCCATGTTTTCCGTTGTTAAAAATCATGCAAGACGCGATAAATCGCGTCTCTACGGAAAATCACAATTCCACTTTGATTTCGTTGCTCAAATCGGATTCGCTGCCGTCGGCGTAAACCACTCTAACGCAATACGAATATGTAATCCCAAATTCAAGTCCTTTGTCAATAAACTTCACACCGTCAGACACTTGCGAATATGTTTTCAACGGTTTGTCGTCAACTTTTTTGTAGACAATTGCCATGCTTGCGGTTTTGCGCGACGGTGTTGTCCACGTTAAGGTAACTTCGTTTGACAAAACTTTCTTTTTCAAAACAATCGCATCATCTTTGTCGGTTTTGGGCATTGAAAACGGCATTTTAGAGATGACAGATTTGTTGCCGCTGTTGTCAACTGCCTGAATTCCATAATGATACGTCTCGCCAGAAAATGCAGTTTGATCGGTAAATGCAAGTTGTCCCGCACTTAAAACCGTTAATGTGTCAAAATCTTTTTCATTTGCTAACTTTCTGTAAATCAAATATTTTTCCACGTCTTT
>JAFYDK010000071.1 GCA_017544805.1 Bacteroidales bacterium
GAAGTGTTTATGCCGATGGCAGAATATGCACAAAGCAAAGGTCTTGCAGTTATCATGCGTCCTCCGGGAGTATGTCCTGCAATCATCTCTACGTCAGCACATTACAAAGAGTATGCTAACAAATACATCTCTACCCCCGGCGGCAGTTTAACCATTTATGCAGAAGATTATCAGGCATATCTTATAAAAGTTTGGACATGGGTGGCACAACAGCCCGGTGTTAAAAACAATCCTAACATTCAGTTTGAATTGGCTAACGAGCCTGTTTACATTTGGTCTCCGTCAACAAAGAACTACGGTCCGCGTTGGGAAAACGGCAGATACATTTATGCTGACGATATGTACAAAGAGCAGACCGCTATTTTCCAAAGTGTTGTTAATGCTATCCGCAATCAGGGTTGCAGCAACGTAATTTGGGTTCCGGGTTGTGCATATCAAGGCGATTACAAAGGTTATGTAAAATATCCTATCCAAGGTGAAAATATCGGTTTTGCAGTTCACTGTTATCCGGGTTGGTTTGGTTCGGCAGGTATCAACGGCGACGGCGGTGTCGGCAACGGTTCGTATCAGCAGTTCTACAACGAATGGGACGAAAAAGTCGGCTGTATTGCAAGAACACACCCGATTATCGTAACTGAAATGGACTGGGCGCGTCCTCAGTTTGCACGCGATGGTTACATCGGCACATGGGGCACCGGTTATACCGGAACAGCAGGCGGTTCAGGTTTCGGCGCTAACTTCAAGAAGATTGCAGATTCATACGGTAACGTAAGTTTCTTGACGTTTGTATGGCCTCACATTTTGGCACAATTCAATCCTAATCATCGTGAAGACGGCGGTGCTGACGGCACAGGTCTTTATGACAAGGAATCAGGTGTTTATCCGGTATATCAATGGTTTAAACAATATGCTAACGAGTATCCGAAAAGATAAATAAACTACACATCTTAAAAAGTAAAATCGAGTAGGAGGAAAACAAAGTAGTTTTTCTCCTACTTTGTTTTCCGACCTCTCACACCACCGTACGTGCCGTTCGGCATACGGCGGTTCCTATTTTCGATACCATTCGAGATAAGTATCTAACATACAAGGATAACCAGCCTTTTTCAACCTTTGGTTGGTTACGGACCGGTGCATTATCGGACTGTCAGCAACACTCCAATACCCCTTGCGCGTATTGCCCCACATATAAGCGTGGTATTTGTCTATGCCACACTTTATTAGGTTTGCTATTCGCGTTCGAGGTAATTTCCATAACTTCCATATACACATACGTATGCGGCGGCGCAGCCATTCATCCAAACGTTCCAAATACGTCTTCATGTCGGCTAAATGATAATAGTTTATCCAACCGCGTATGAATGTTTGGAGTTCTGTTTTACGGCGTTCATAACCCCAGCCGTTGCTCCGACTTGTCAGTGTTTTAAGCACTGACTTCATTTTCGCCTTGCTCTTGGAGTGTACCGAAAGGCGGCTTTTCCCTTTGCTTATATAAAAGGAATAGCCGAGGTATTTTACTCTCGATACATACGACACTACCGTTTTCTCATTGTTGACTTTCAGATGAAGTCGGCGTTCTATGAACTCGGTTATAGAGTCCTTAACTCGTGCTGCCGCTCGTTTAGTTTTGCAGAATATCAATGCGTCATCAGCGTATCTTACGAATGGATGTCCGCGTCGTTCAAGCTCCTTGTCCAACTCGTTGAGCATTATATTGCCCAGCAATGGACTGAGTGGGCTGCCTTGTGGCGTACCTTGCTCGCTTGGCTCAAACAAACCGTTGGTGATGATACCTGCATTGAGATACTTGTGTATCAAACTGATTACTCGTCCGTCCTTTATCGTCCGTCCGAGTATTTCTACAAGTCGACTATGACATACCGTATCGAAAAAGCATTCCAAATCTAGGTCTACTACGTATTTGTAACCACCGTCGATTATTCGTTGTGCTTCTCGTAACGCTGTATGGCAACTTCTATGCGGACGGAAGCCGTAACTTGTCCGCGAGAACTGTCGCTCGTATGTGGGGGTTAAAACTTGGTTGACTGCTTGTTGGATTAAGCGGTCTATGACTGTCGGTATACCCAACTTGCGTGTCTTGTTGTTATCCTTGGGTATTTCTACCCGTAGAACTGGTTTCGGACGGTATGTGCCGTCCATCAAGGAACGTATTAGCTTGTCATTGTGCGCCAAGAGCCACGTTTTCATTTCATCACATGTCATCTTGTCGATACCGCAGCACCCTTTGTTCCTCATTACGCTTTTATACGCTGCGTTGAGGTTCGTGGGGCTTAATATGAACTCCATTAGTCGTTCCCTGTCGAATGGTACTTCTGCGACGTTGTCTTTGGTTATCCACATGAAAGTCTGCACTCCCGCGATGCCTTCGGTTGCCGACCTATTCTCTCGCGGGTAGTTATCTCGTGATATTTTCTGCTTTCTACCTTTCATTTGGTAACTTTCAATTACTATCGCTTATTATTAGGTTCTGTCCTTCCCGTCGTGTATCGTTCCAACGGTACTATGACTTCTGCTGACTTCTCGCAATTCGTTGTTACTGCGCGATTTTCGTTTTACACTATTCACTGCGTTTGCGAGACCTCCTCGGATAAGGGCGAGGTCTTTCCATCTTATACCCGCTCCATTTACGCCGACTGCTCCGGATAGTTATAGGACTTTTGTTTGTTTAGCAACATTGTCCGCAGTCATACGCCTTATATGAAGTTTCTGTTCGTCGGGTCAGATGTTTGCCGCAGACTTCTTTCGGATTCCGCCTCGCGACGGACACCCTTGTCTTAGGCTATGTGATTCCCACTATCAGGGCTCACTCGGGACTTCCACCCATTAGACTTCGCTCGTGCCGAGCATACTAAAAAAAAAGAGGTTGTCTAAAAAGGCAACCTCTTTTTTTTTTGTTCAAAATGTTTTTTATTCGACTTTGTCCTTTTTGCTATATTTGATAATAATCGGTTTTGACGGCTCACTTTCAACATGATAACGGTTAAAAGAAGTAATTTTATAAGTGTAATATTGTTTTTTTCTGAACCAAGATTTTCCCTTCGTAAAAAGTCTTAAATCGCAATTATCAGTAAATTTTAAGAAATTCTTTGAAGAGGGTTTGAAGTTCGGATTTTTACCTTTAACACGATAAACCGAATAAAAAACCGCCGTATCGGCAGAAGGAAGTATTTTCCCATTGTTTTTTTGCCAATAAATAAAATATTGACGGCTCGTTTTTACCATATCCAAATTCGGAGCGGGAGGACGGTTTTCTATCCACGCCATAAGCGGCATCATAACATCACCGTTAAAACATTTATTTTTAACGTTTTGAACCATTGACATAGGATTTTTCACAATCGTAGTACTACGATAAACAATTACACCCTGAACGTTAGGATATTTTCTTGTTATGAGAATTTGATTCGGAATTTCATTAACATCGCCCCAACCAACGGCATTAGTTTCCTGATTATAAGCTCCTAAACCGATATAAACATTCCGTCCGTATGAGTGATCGTTCCACCATTTTACAACACTTTCAAATTTGTTGTACTGATGATCGATGTTCCAATAAATCTGCGGTGCAACATAATCCACCCAACCGTTTTTAAGCCATGTCAAAACATCGGCATAAAGATAATCATAACCCGAAAGCGAATTAGTCGGGCTGCCTTGAGGGTCTTCCCGCTTGTTTCGCCAAACTCCTGCCGGTCCGACACCGAATTTAATCCACGGTTTAACATCTTTTACAGCTTTATAAGCCATCCGCATAAACTCGTTGATGTTATTTCTGCGCCAATCTGCTTTGTTAGAAAAATTGCCTTTGTATTTTTGATAAGTTGCCTCGTCGTTGATGTCAATAATTTTTCTATCGTCGCCAAAAACGGGATACGGATAAAAATAATCATCAAAATGCACACCGTCAATATCATAACGGGTTGCAACATCGACCAAAATTTTCACCAAATATTCTCTAACCTCAGGAATTCCGGGGTCAAAATATTTGCTTCCCCCGTAAGTAAAAAACCATTCGGGTTTGGTTTTGGAAATATGATTAGCACAAACATCAGCATACTGAATCGTTGCAACGGCTCTAAAAGGATTGAACCAAGCATGAAATTCCATATTTTTGGCGTGCGTTCTCTCAACCATAAAAGTTAAGGGATCAAATTCCGGCGAAGGCGCACGACCTTGTTTTCCCGTCAGCCATTCCGACCAAGGTTCATATTGAGATTTGTAAAAAGCATCAGCAGCTGGTCTAACTTGAAAAACAACCGCATTATAACCTGCACTTTTGAACTTTTCCAAAAGGTCTAAATAATTGGATTTCAAAAAGTTTGCATCAGTTGTAGCCTTAGAAGGGTAATCAATGCGTTTCGTAGTTGCCACCCAAACCCCGCGAAATTCCCTTACCGTATCGGGAAAATTTTGCGCCAAAGCAACGGGAAATTCAATAAAAAGAACTAAAAGCAATAAAAGTTTTTTCATAAATGATGTGTTTTAAAAAAAATGTAGGGGCGAAAATTTATTTTTCCGCCCCCACGAAATTTTTGAAAAATTAATCCAATTTATATTTTGAAATCAGAATCTTAAATTCGCTGTTCACCTCATGCAATGTCGCTATTGATTCCTTAGGAACATTGTCCTGAGAACGGAGTTTTTCTTCCGCTTTGTCCATTGCAAGGCTCTGACGTTCAAGATTTCTGACAAATTCCGCCATAATTTTAACTCTCGCCCTTTCGAGATTTTTGTCAGCGTCCAAAAGTGCTTTTGCTTGTAAACGCTCTTTTTCTTGTAATTCACGGTTTTGATCAAGAATTTCAGCCTGTTGAATTTCAAGTTCTTTATGAAGTTTGTTAAGCTCTTGAACCTTCATCTGCAACTCTTTTTCTTGATCCTTTGATTTTTCAACGGCTTTAACAAGAATCTCCTCGTTGTTTTTCAGTTTCAAGTTCATCTCGTTGAGTTCCGCCTGCTGAGCAGCCATCGAATCTTGAGTTTTTTGTAATTCTTCAAGGTTTTGACGGAGCTTATCCTCTTGAATCACCATTTTTTGGGCTTGAACCTGAAGCTCGATTTCCTGTTTTTTGTTAGCAGTAATATCAGTTGCCATATTAAGGATTTTGTACGGGAAACCGTCAGAGTCCAAAATCGGCGTAAAAACTTGTTGCAACCAATGCTCCTCGCCAGAAACCAAATATTTGTCGGTTCTTTTGATTACCTCACCATCTTTCACCCTTGACCAAAAATCTGCATCCTGCATAGAATTTTCGTCAGTAGTATCACGGAATTCGTCCTGACTTCTGCCGATTGCCTGCTCTTTCTGCAAATTGAGCGTTCTACAAAACGACTCATTAACACTCGTAATCCTACCCGACAAATCGTATTCAATTACCAAAGAAGAACTATGTACGGCATTAAGAATTGACTGCATTTCAGCCTCTTTTCGTGCTGACTCCTCTTGAGTTGCTTGAAGTTCTTCCAAGTTTTGACGCATTTCCTCTTCTTGAGATGCCATTTCCTCGGCTTGCTGTTGCGATTGAGTAAGAAGTTCAGCCGTTCTTTGGTTGATTTTCGCAATAGAAAGCGTTGATGCAATAGATTCCGAAACTTTTTCTACAAAATCTATTTCGTGACGTTCTAACTTGCGGAATGAAGCAATTTCCAAAACACCGAAAATCTGTTCTTCAACTTTCAACGGCATAATCAAAAGGCTTGAAGGATTACTGCCGCCCAAACCTGAGGTTATCGTCAAATAATCGTTCGGCAAATCAGTAAGATAGACGTATGACTTCTCGATTGCGCAAGTACCGATAAGTCCCTCGCCCAAATATATTTTCTTTTTCTTCTTTCTCTCCTGATTGTAAGCGTATGAAGAAACAAGTTCCAAATGAATATCCTCTTTGTCAGAATCGTTATAAAGGAAAAGTCCGCCTTGATTAGCATTCAAGAAGTGGATCAAGTTTTTCAAAACGTTGTTAGCAAGGTCGGAAATATTACTCGTACTTTGACGCAAAATTTCCGAAAACTGTGTCAAACCTTCGTTAGCCCACTTTCTTAAATCGTCTTCATGCTGACGTTTCTCATCTTCCTGTTGAGATTTATAAAGATTGGCACGCATCTCAAGAAGCGAATTACCCAAAATATCGTTTTCAGAAAGCGGTTTGAAATCCGTTCCGAGATTACCTGAACCGATTGTCGTTGCAAATTCAGTAGTTTGTTTAAGACCGCGCGAAAAGGTATTCAAGTTGTCAGCCATTTCAGCGAGTTCATCGTTAGTGTTGATTTTAATCTCCTTATCCGGCAAAATACCTTTGCTAAGTTGTGTCAAATAACTTCTAATACCGTCAAGACCCGAAGAAATCGTTCTCGAAATTTTTATGTGGGCAAACACCAAAATCAGCGCAAGAAGTATTATAACCCCAATTAAAACATTTCTGGTATAAACCACGGAACTTTCCTTTTTGCTGCTGACATAACTGATAATCGAATCAATATCGTTAAGTTTAGCTTTTTCGACTTGGAGGTCAAACAAAAGTCCTTCCTCACGATTGAAACCGATTTCCTTGTCAATCTTAACCAAAGCCGTAAAAAATCTCTTCAAATCATTGATGTATTTGAGTTTGTCAGCATTTTTCAAAACCTTGGAATGTTTAGCATTAACAGCAGCCGAAGAAACTGAATCTCTCGAAAGAGTATCAGAATACACCTGAATATCAATATCATCAGTAGATCCCGGAATTGCTCCTACATAATTTGTATAAAGCGTTATAAACTTGTTGTAATAAGAAATGTCCTTACGGCTCAAATACTGAACCTCCATATCTTTCAACGAAGTCAGCACTGCTTGAGGAATAACATCCTGCATAAATGCGTTGGAATAACTTCTTTCGATCTCGCCGATAATACCCGTTTGAAACGAACCACGCTGATAAACTTTTGAACTTATCAGTTTCAACAAATCGCCGTAACTATCGGCATTTTCCTTGAGCATATATATTTTATCACCGAGTTCAAGTTGTGTAGTGGTCTGAGTGTTAAGGAGTTCGTCCAATTTTTTGTTAAGTTCCTTAGCCTCAAGGTCAAATTTTCTGAGATATTCGTTTTCCGTAGTCTTAAAAAACACGTTGTCAGTCGGATAATTCAACAGAAACGACTGTTCGTATTCTTTAAGCCTAAGATACGACAACTTAACGTCCACGATACTTTCCTCGTAACTTTCATAAGCTTTGTTTTTGAGCAGCAAATATGCAAATATCACGCCGACAACCAAAAAAGGTATCAGCGAGGCCGTCAAAATCAGATTGAATTTAGTTTTAACACTTAGTTTTCGCCTTTTCATAAGCCGTATGTTGATTTTTGTACAAAAATTTCAGCATTGAAAATTTTAAGAAAATTACAAAATATTTTGCATTATTTCCAAATAAAAAACGATATTTTTCCCAAAAAAATCAATTTATTTTTCAACAAGTTATAAATCAACAAGTTAAAAACGCTTATTTTTTTGCACTTTAAATTGTTTTTATATCCTCAAAAATAATACTTTTGTAACCGATTTGCAAAGGTAATTATTTTTTTTGGTATACAAAATGCAAATTTAATACCGAAAGCAAAATTTTATAATTTTCTTTTTACAAACACTAAAAACATGGAAAAAAGTTTATATCCGTTAAAATTCACCCCTATTTACAAAACGAGAATTTGGGGCGGTGATGGGTTCAAAGAAAAATTTTCAAGGAGTAATACGCCGGAAAAATGCGGTGAGAGTTGGGAAATTTCAAGCGTAAAAGACAATGTATCAGTAGTTTCTAACGGTTTTCTTGCCGGTAACGATTTACAGGAATTGTTAGAGGTCTACATGGGAGATTTGGTCGGAGACTCGGTTTACGAGATTCACGGCAACGATTTTCCGCTACTGATAAAATTTATTGATGCTAACGAAAATCTTTCCATTCAAGTTCACCCCGACGATGATTTAGCATTTTCAAGACACAATAGTCAAGGCAAAACAGAAATGTGGTATGTTCTTGATGCTGAAAAAGATGCGGAATTAATTAACGGTTTCAACAGAAAACTTTCTTTAGAAGAATACAAGGAATATTTTTCAAGCGGAAGGTTGATGGAGATTTTGAATAAGATTCCCGTAAAAAAAGAGGACATATTTTACATTCCTGCGGGAAGAGTTCATGCCATCGGAAAAGGCGTTATGATTGCAGAAATTCAACAGACCTCTGACATAACATACAGAATTTACGATTATGACAGAAAGGATTCCTTAGGCAATTCAAGAGAGCTTCACACAGAGCAGGCATTAGAAGCGATAGATTATAATTTTTATGATGACTACCGCACAAAATATTCACCTAAAATCAATGATACGGTAAACGCTATTAATTGTAAATATTTCACAACCAACGTTTTCCGTTTTAATATGCCGATAGAAAAAGATTTTCCCGAAATTGATTCGTTTATAATATATATGTGTACCCATGGCAAATGCAAAATCGAATACGATGACGAAAAAAATTTCGTAACGTTGGAAAAAGGCGAAACAATCCTCATTCCGGCTATGATAAAAAATCTCTGCTTCTATCCCGAAACAGAAACAAATTTAATAGAAATTTATATTGACATAAAATAAAAAAAACAGGCTTTTTCTTAAAGCCTGTTTTTTTTATATCTTCAAAAATCCCAAACGGAACTTTCTTTAACGGAATTTCTTGAAAGTTCATCTTCAGATGTTTCTTCCTCTTCAAGAGATTTTTGTTCATCTTGAAAAGCATCTTCAAAAACATTTTGTTCGGCTTGTTTGGCTTCTTCTTCGATAAAATCCTCTTCTAAAAGTTCCCAAATGCCGTGAACCAATTGTTTCAAGCCGTCCTTTGTGTATGACGAAAACGTAAAACAAGGAATATCCGAAGGAAGATTTTTCTTAATATCCGACAAAATTTCCTCATCTGCCAAATCGCATTTTGAAACTGCCAAAATACGTTTTTTGTCCAAAAGTTCGGGATTGTATTGCTCCAATTCTCCTAAAAGAATTTCATAATCTTTTTTAACGTCATCGCTGTCGGCCGGAATCAGAAACAAAAGCAAAGAGTTTCTTTCAATATGACGAAGAAACCTCAAACCCAATCCTTTACCTTCAGATGCTCCTTCGATAATACCTGGAATGTCAGCCATTACGAAAGAATGTTTGCCATCAACGTCCACAATTCCTAAATGCGGCACCAAAGTTGTAAACGGATAATCCGCAATTTTAGGTCTTGCCGCCGAAATTGATGACAACAAAGTCGATTTTCCTGCATTAGGGAATCCAACCAATCCTATATCAGCTAAAACCTTGAGTTCAAGGATTTTCCAACCCTCTTCGCAGTCTTCACCGGGTTGTGCATAACGAGGTGCTTGATTAGTGGAAGATTTGAAATGAACGTTACCGAGTCCTCCCCTACCGCCTTTTGCAAGGACCTGAGTTTCACCGTCTTGAGTAATTTCAAAAAGAATTTCCTCCGTTTCGGCATCCTTTGCAACAGTTCCTAAAGGCACATCAATAATAACATCTTTTCCGTCTTTACCTTTCCAAGTATCCCTCATACCCGAAACACCGTCTTCAGCAATGATATGTTTCTGATATTTAAGGTGTAACAGAGTCCAAAACTGTTTGTTGCCGCGAATTATAACACTACCGCCTTTTCCGCCATCGCCGCCGTCAGGACCGGCTTTCGGACGGTATTTTTCGCGTTTAAGATGGGCACTGCCAGCTCCGCCGCGCCCCGACTTAACATATATTTTTACGTAATCAATAAAATTATCCATAGTACAATTTTTTCTTAAGCTTGAGCGTGTCTTAAAAACTCTGCCTTTTCGATTTTTTCCTTTGCGTAATCAAGCGTAACGGTGTATGAATCAACATTTTGAGAAGGCAAATCATACATAACGTCAAGCATTACAGCCTCGCAAATCGAACGCAGACCTCTTGCCCCGAGTTTAAATTCAACAGCTTTATCTACAATATATTCCAAAACTCCGTCCTCAAATTCCAAATCAACATTATCCATCTTGAAAAGTTTTTTGTACTGACGGATAATTGCATTTTTAGGCTCTGTCAAAATATTTCTCAAAGCCGTTCTGTCCAAGGGGTCAAGGAATGTCAAAATAGGCAACCTACCGATAATTTCGGGAATCAAACCGAAAGACTTCAAATCGGTAGGAGTTATGTACTGCAAAAGATTGTCCCTATCAACAGCACCCGTTTCACGGATAGAATTGAAACCGACAACCTCAGTATTAAGACGGTGAGCAATTTTTTTCTCAATACCGTCAAAAGCACCGCCGCAAATAAAAAGAATATCTTTCGTATTAACGGAAATCATTTTTTGCTCCGGGTGTTTTCTGCCACCGTTAGGCGGAACATTAACGATGCTTCCCTCAAGAATTTTCAAAAGTCCCTGTTGAACGCCTTCACCAGAAACATCACGCGTAATCGAAGGATTATCACCCTTACGTGCTATTTTATCAATTTCATCAATAAAAACAATACCTCTTTCAGCCAATGCAACATCAAAATCGCAAGCCTGAAGAAGCCTTGACAAAAGACTTTCAACATCTTCACCTACATAACCGGCTTCGGTCAAAACGGTTGCATCCACAATCGTAAAAGGAACATTAAGAAGTCTTGCTATAGTTTTGGCCAACAAGGTCTTACCCGTTCCCGTCTGACCGACCATTATAATATTTGATTTTTCGATTTCAACGTCGTCGTTTTTGGATTTCGACTTTGAAGGTTTTTGGTTAAGTCGTTTGTAATGATTGTAAACCGCAACGCTCAAAGATTTTTTGGCATTGTCCTGACCGATGACATATTGGTCTAAAAAATTCTTAATGTCAGAAGGTTTGTAATTGAATTCAATATTTGAAACATTCGAACCCGAAGTTTTTGAACCTATTTCCGACTCCACAATTTGATGAGCCTGATCTATGCAAAAATTACAAATGTAAGCATCCTGTCCTTCGATAAGGAGTTCCGTTTCACTTTTCGGACGACCGCAGAACGAACATCTGCTTATGTTCTGTTTTGTCATGATTATCTAAAAATACGTACTTTTTATGAGAGTGCAAAGGTATGCAAAAAAAATTGCAGTACAAAATTATTAACAAAAAAGCCGCAATTTTTTTGCAGCTTTTTTTAATTTTAGAATAATTCCACTTCGATTTTTTGAATAAATGCCGTTAAAGTATAACGTTCCCCGATTGCAGCCTCAGCAAGAGTAACCAGGACATTTATATGATTGTCAAATTTATCAACTATAAAGACCTCGGTACGTTTTCCGATCAACGTCTTATCGCCTGATTTAAAGAAGTTTCCTAAATAATTATCTTCTTTTGCGATATTATCCGTCGGCAAAAGTTCAGAAATTTCTTTATTCAGGACCTCCTCGTGCTGAATTCCCCAAAGTTCCTCTGCCGCACGGTTGAACAGCGTAATCCTATTATCCTGATTAATCGTAACCACGGCATCCAACATACCTTCCAAAGTCTTGTCGGAAAGGATTTTAACGATTGAAACCTCACGGAACTGAAGCTTCATTTCCTCACGAGCCTCTTTAAGTTTCTTAGAAAGTTCGACCTTCGATTGTGAAAGTTTTTGCTCCTGTTCCCTTAATATTTCGGTCTGTTCACGCGCTTTTTCCTCGATTCGGATTTGTTCGGTAACATCATTACCGATGAAGACAATTTTCGCAGGCTCACCGTACATATCATGCACAACGGTATACGTACCTTGAAACCACCTTTCCTCACCCGTTTTAGTAAACCATTTGTGTCTACCTTCAAAAGGAACACCGTTTATAATATTTCTCCAAATAACTTTGAAATCCTCCAAATCGGTTGCCGTCAAGAAGTTGAAAATCGTCCTCTTAACAAGTTCGTCCGGGGTAAACTGAAGAATATCAATAAGTTTGTGGTTCATCTCAAGCACCCTTCCGTCAGGACCGTATTCTGCTTTCATGGTAGAACGGTTAAGAGCGTCGATTTGTCCTTTATAGTCAAGACTCTCTTTCTTGCTCTCCGTAATATCAATACCCAAGAAAAGAATCTTAACGGGTTTTCTCATTATATCCCTTACAGAAACGTATGTTGCCATTGTCCAAAGGTCAGTACCGGATTTCGTAACGTGTTTCATATCACCCTCAAAGTGCTTACCACCAGAGGCAAGATTTTGCCACAACTCATTGAACCAAGCCCTGTCTTTGTCGGAAATAAACATCGAAATATGTTTTCCTTCGATTTCGGAAACATTCGTATAACCGAGTTTCGTCAAAAATTTCGTATTAGCATATTGCAAGAAACCATCAACTGAATACTCGGCACGTATCATGGTGTGGTTAACGGAATTAGTGAACGAAACGAATTGTTCGGACTGTTCGGCTGCCTTAATCTGAGTCTGTTTCAAAGCGTCCATATTTTTACGCATCTCTTCCTCTTGATGCGCCATTATTTCTGCCTGCTCCTGAGACTCTTTCAAGAGCTGAGCCGTTCTCATGTTGATATTAACGTTTGAAATCGTGGAGGCAATAGACTCTGCCACACGCTCGATAAACTCGATTTCAAAAGGCTGATATTTTACAAAAGAGGCGATTTCGACAACGCCGTAAATCTCGTCGTTTACTTTCAAGGGTACAATTACAAGGCTCCGAGGATTGGCCTTTCCCAAACCTGATGTTATCTTAACATAATCCTCTTTGGTCTCCTTTATAAAAATAGTTTTTTTCTCCTGAGCACAAGCTCCGACCAAACCCTCACCCCATTGAATCTCTTTGTTAGGATATTTTTTACGTCCGTATGCGTATGAGGCCGTCATATTAAAAATCTTCTGACCATCCCTTTCCTGCAAAAGGAAGAAACACGCCTGCTGTGCATTAACGTATTTTACGAGGTTCATAACGACCTCGTTAGAGAGTTTGTCAATATCGCCGATGTTTTCACGGAGAATATCACCGAAACGCGCAAGACCCTCGGTAATCCAGTGCCGCTGCTTGTCTTCGTTTTTACGGGCATCTTCCTCTTCCTGAGAACGTTTCAACTCGTTCCGCAAGTTGATAAGAGACTTTCCGATTTCGTCACCTTCTTGAAATTCATACTGAAAATCGGTCTGACCCTGACGTATTTTTTCAACAAAATCGAAGACTTTTCTTGATTTTGCCTGCTCACTATTAATACCGTCATTCAAATCCGTAATACGGCTCTGCAATTCGTTACCTGTATAGTAACCGAAAAAGCCGAACAAAACAGGCAATGCCAAATTAACCCACATAGAAGGACTTTCTCTAAAAGTTTCTACAATGAGGTCAAACGATATAGGCTCCCGCTGAAAAACCATATCCAAAAATACGATTATCGACAAAAGACCCACACCGATTAAAAATCCTACAAACGCGTAAGAATATGCGGCATTGGCTTGCGCTTTCTTTTTCATAATCAACCTTGTTTAATTATTTTATTAAAGCAACTTCAAATTCTTTAATACCTCCAAAACCGTTTCCTCGGAATAAGGTTTTTCCAAAATGGTATCAAAGCCGGCATCTCCAAATTCAGAGGCAAAATCCTCCAAATTATGAGCCGTAATAGCAACCACGGGTATACTCGAATACTTACTATCAGATTTCAATTTTTTTGTGGCCTCAATACCGTTCATAACCGGCATTTCAATATCCATAAAAATAACGTCAATCTTCTCTTTTTCCAAAACATCAAAGGCTTCCTTACCGTTAGAAACCATTCTGACACCGATAGTAGGATCTATCATATCAACGTATGATGCTAAAAGAAACTGATTCGCAAATATATCGTCTGCTACTAAAACTGTTAATTTTGACATACTTTTTCTAAAAAAACGTTTTATTTTTGAGTACGGGGAAATTTCTTCTTAAAAAAAAAAATCATCTCCCGTATTATTGTTATGCAATATAAATACCAAAACTCTAAAATTTTTGCCTTAAAAAGGTTTTACGGCAAAAAGAGCAAGTTTTTCAAGCGGCAAAACTTTGTCTGCGGCACCAAGTTTTACTGCCTCTTTAGGCATACCGTAAACCACACACGTTGCCTCGTCCTGAGCTGCCGTTTTAGCACCGGCCTCTTTCATTTCCAAAAGACCTTTAGCTCCGTCATCACCCATACCTGTCATAATAATTCCGACCGCATTAGCACCGGCATAACGAGCCGTAGAACGAAATAAAACATCAACAGAAGGACGGTGTCTATTAACCAAAGGTCCTTCTTTGACTTCAACATAATATTTCGCGCCAGAGCGTTTCAAAAGTGTGTGTTTGTTGCCCGGAGCTATCAAAGCATGACCGGGAAGAACACTATCACCATTTTCAGCTTCTTTCACACTAATTCTACAAATATCGTTAAGACGGTTTGCAAACGAACGGGTAAAATTCTCCGGCATGTGCTGAACAATCACAATACCCGGACAATCCTCTGGCATAGCCTCCAAAAATACTCTCAAAGCCTCCGTTCCGCCGGTTGAAGCTCCTACAGCAATAACTACGTCAGTGGTTTTAATCATGCTCGAACCGACAACCGAGGGCGATTTGGCGATAACCGCATCAGCCGAAAGTTTAGGTTCGACCTTCATAAAAGTAGGTGTACGTTTAATAAGTTTTGCACAAGCAGCCGCCCTTACAGCTTCAATAAGACGGATTCTTGACTCTTCGATAAACTGCTTGGTATCCATTCGCGGTTTTGCGATAACATCTACCGCACCGTATTCCAAAGCCTTTAAAGCCGTCTGACTGCCCTCTTCGGTAAGAGAAGAAATTATCAACACAGGAATAGGATGTTGTGTCATAATTTTTCTCAAAAACGTAATACCATCCATACGGGGCATTTCTACATCAAGAGTAATTACGTCAGGAACCTCCGTCTGAATCCTCTTGGCGGCAATATAAGGATCCGAGGCCGTCGCCATAACCTCTATCTGAGGATCGGTCTGCAAAATAGAAGACAATGTCTGTCTGACAACAGCCGAATCGTCTACAATTAATACCCGTATTTTCTTATTATCCAATGACATAATCACCTTCCTTTTTTTTAAATAAATTTATCTCCGCTTTTTTTAGCAGAATATATATTATTTACTGATATTGCTCTTAATATAACACTGAAGCACTTCGCCCGTATGAGTGTTATAAATAATTTTACGTCCGCTGTTACCGCCCGTAGAACGACCGATAATAGGAATATGTTTTTCTTCAAGCATTTCTTCAGCAACCATAATATTTCGTTGTCCGATATGCATTATATTGGATGAAAACGAGATTACCTCACCGCCTCCGAATATTTTTGCCACGAGATTGTTTGGACGACAGCCTAACTGAACCATTTTTTCAACCAATCTTTCAATAGCGATGTTTCCGTATTTCGGAGATGCTAATTCCATACCGTTCCAAGTAGGCAACATATAATGGTTGATGCCCCCGATGCCTGAAGTTCTGTCCCACAAACATACCGCAACGCATGAGCCGAGTATAGTTGTAACCTCACTCGGCTGATTCGAGGCGTACATTGTAGAAGGATATAAAAAATGTCTGGTCATAGGTTTACTTGTTTTTCTTTAGGTTATCAGAATATTTCTTCATCACCGAAGAATACTTCGTTTCCTTCTTCGGAATAATCGTTATTTTGCTCTTGCGATTCAGGTATAATCACGGTAAAGGTAGAACCTTCGTTTTCTTTGCTCTTAACCTCCAAGCGTCCGTTAAGCAAATCAATGTAGGCCTTGTTGATTGAAAGACCTAAACCGTGTCCTCTATTCAAAGAGTTAATACCGTTGTCCAATCTCTTAAAACGGTCGTAAATAATATTCAAATTTTCCTCAGAAATACCCATGCCCTCGTCAATAACATCAACGACAAGTTCACCGTTTTCGTTGATACCGTATGCTATTTCAACACGTTTTTCTTTGCGGTTAAAGTTGATGGCATTGCAAAGCAAATTCGATAAAATAAGCATCAGTTTGTCGCTATCGGTTCTGAACAAAACAGGAATGCCCTCACCCATACGATTTGTAATAACCTGACGCAATGCTTTTCGCTCGATTTCGCGGGTGTATTGTCCAAAAAGACTTGTAATAACCTCACCGACATTAACAACCGAAATGTTAGGTTGAATTTCACCGGCTTCGATTTCCGCAGCCGCAAAAATATTTTTAAACTGGAAATCCAAGTTGAACGCCTCGCCGTGAATCATCGTTGCCATACGTTTCATTCTTGCAACATCAGTCTCAGGACATTCCATTATACTTTTTGAAAGTCCGAGAATAGAAGCAAAAGGATTGATAATCTCATTTGTAATGTTTGAAATAAAATGAGATTTCATAGCCTCGGATTCTGTCAGTTTCTGATTCAAATCCAAAAGTTGCTTATTGAGGGAGTTAAGGTTTTCAACGGCTGCCTTGTACTTTTCGATACGGGCAGACAACTCGTTCAAAAGAACTCCGTCGCTTATATTCTGTGCCTGTATGTTATCCATAATATTTTGATTTCTTAAATATTAGTAGTTAAGTAGTTTAGTATCTAATTTTTACCTTTTGTCTTTATCAGTCTCAAATCCGTTTGAAAACGGTTGGTTTCAATTGTTTCAACGGAACATTTATTCCCGTAACGGACTCCGAATGTCCGAGAAAGAAATAACCGCCCGGTTTCAAATGTCTGCAAAGCTTGTTGATAACCTTTTCCTGCGTACTACGGTCAAAATAAATCAACACGTTGCGACAAAAAATAATATCGAAATTATTCGGTACATCATAAAAATCATCCATAAAATTAAGACGCATAAAACTTGTTTTGGCTCTTAATTCAGGAACGATTCTCACCGTAGGTTTCGTTCTGTCTTTGCTTTTCAATAAATATTTTTTCTTCAAATCCATCGGAATGACTGAAACCCGCTCTTCCGGATAAATAGCAGTAACAGCCTTTTCCAAAACGATAGTCGAAAGGTCGCTTCCTAAAATCTGAAAATCAAACCCTCTAAACCGTTTTGCAAATTCCGACAAAACAATGGCAAGCGTATAAGGCTCCTCACCCGAAGAACAACCTGCCGACCATACTTTTACATAGTTTTGACGCCTTACCTGATAAAATTCCGGCAAGATAGTATCCGTCAAAAACTCAAAATGCTGATTCTCCCTAAAAAAATCCGTTTTGTTGGTCGAAACAACGTCCATCATGGATATAATTTCAGTTTCGCCTTGTGGAGAAAATACATAATCAACATAATCCGAAAATGACGGTATTTGCAACGCTCTCAAACGTTTCTGCAAACGACTTTGAAGCATAATATGCTTAGCCTCTGGCATTTTGATACCATACTGACCATAAATAAATTTGCTCAGACGTTCAAAATCCTTAGCAGAAAGTTTTGCATCATAATAGGTCAACGGACTAACGGAATTTTCCATGAGAAATAGTTTTTTTCTTAATTGTTTTTTTTTAAAAAAATAATTACTCTATTTTTTCAGCTTTCTTTGACTCCTCACTCTCTGCCGTATCCTGCATCATAACAAGCTCGTCAGTAGAGAATACTTTGTCAATATCCAAAAGCATAACGAATTTCTCATCGGACATTCTGTAAACGCCGTCAATAAATTTTGATTTGTATTTTGCGCCGATACCCGGAGGCGGCATAATTTCTTCCTGTTGAAGTTCAAAAACTTCTTTAACGGAATCCACTAAAATACCGGCATTTACAACCTCGCCTTCGATTTCAACGTTCAACACTAAGATTACAGTATCACGCTTGTATTCAATAGGTTCCATACCGAATTTCATTCTTACGTCAATAATCGGCAAAACCGTTCCGCGTAGATTGATAACACCCTTCATATAATCCGGTGCTGTAGGCACTTTAGTTATCTGCACAAGCTGAAGAATGTTTAAAACCTTTCCTACGTTGATTGCGAAATATTCTTCGCCCAACATAAAAGAAATATAAGAGTTAGTTCCCTGCTCCATGTTTATCGTGGTTTTAATTAAGTTCGTTATATTTTGTAAACTGATTGATAACTTTGTGTGTATCAAGTACTAAAGCAACAGTTCCGTCGCCTAAAATTGACGCACCAGAGAAAATATCTTGTTTTCTGTAAAGTTTTCCAAGAGGTTTCAATACAGCCTGATATTCACCCGTAATATTATCAACTACTATTCCGATTTTTCTATCTTCGTATTTCACCATTATAACCTCTTCTTTTTCCGGCACGTTTTCGGTGATTCCAAACTCGTCCCTCAAATAATAAAAAGGATATTGCGTTCCCTCTATATTGATAACGTTTTGGAAAGCAGCTGCAATTTTTGAATGTTCCACTGCAAAAATCGTATCAATTACCGAAAGCGGAATTATATAATCAACATCGGCAATGCGTACAAGCATACCGTCAATAATACTCAATGTAAGAGGCAATTTTATCGTAATCGTAGTTCCTTCTCCTAATTGCGAGGAAACCTGAACTGTACCTCTGATGTCAGAGACTTTACGTTTTACGACATCCATGCCTACGCCGCGGCCGCTGATATTCGTAACTTGCTCCGAAGTCGAAAAGCCCGGCATAAAAATAAGGTCTATTATCTCCTTGTCCGAAATCTGAGCATCGGAAGAAATAAGTCCTTTTTCAATGGCTTTGCGTTTAATTTTTGTAGGATTCATACCTGCACCGTCATCAGTAACGGCTATAACAACCTGACTTCCAGAATAATAAGCTTGAAGAGTAATTCTGCCCTCAGGACTTTTTCCTGCAGCAACCCTTTCTTCAGCCGATTCTATACCATGGTCAATGCTGTTTCTTAAAATGTGCATCAACGGCTCTGAAATACCCTCAATAAGAGTTTTGTCAAGCTCTGTTTCCGCACCTTTTGCCTCAAAAACGATTTCTTTTCCGACCTCACGCGATAAATCCCTGACCAAACGTCTGAATCTTACCACTAAATAATCAATCGGAATAAGGGTAATACTGAAAGCCGTATCCCTCAACTGTCTTGAAATATTTTCAAGACTTTCTGCAATTCTCGTTAATTCGGCATCTTTGTTTCTGTCGGCATAAAGGTTAAGACCCGCTTGTGTAGTGATAAGCTCGCTGACAAGATTCATCAGCATATCAATCTTCTCGGAGGCTACCCTAATACCTGAAATTGAAGATTCTTTTGCAAATTTTTTAATATGTTCGTCGCCAGAATTTTCCTTAACCTTAAGAACACTCTCGTTTTTAGCCTTTTCCAAAGCCGTTATCGCCTTAACCAACGATTTTATTTTGTCAAGGTCAAACGGGAAATCGTGTCTGCAAACAAGCAAAGGCTCAATACCTTCCAAACCAAAAATATCTCTATCCGCCAATTTCTCGATAGTAACCTCGCAATCATCCTCAACAAAAATAAAGACATCTCTTATCGCATCCGCATTTTTGTCGGTTGAAATTACGATTTCCCACCAAATGTAAGTGTCGTCAAATACAAAATTTTCAAAATCAGGAATGTTAGAATAGAAAATATTAACCTTAGCCTGTCCTAAACCGACTAATTCGTCGATAAGGAAGAACGGATTAGTACCGTTTTTTTGGATATGTTCGTAGGGTTTTACTTTTACATAATAGGTTGCAACACCAACCTGAGTAACCTCATCCGCACGGGAAACAACGATTTCACCGGAATTATCACCGAGAAGAATAGCATCAATCCTTTTGTTAAGGATTTCCTCATTCTTTTTTATTTCGGCAGTTTTAGAACCGTCGTCGTTTAGCATACTCGTAATATGGTCTGCCGACTCGAAAGTTATGTCCAACATCTCGCGCGTTACTTTAAGTTTTTTCTGTCGCACGAGGTCGTACATATTTTCCAATTTATGGGTATAAGCAGTAACATTATCAAACCCGAACATACCACCGCCACCTTTCAAGGAGTGCATAATCCTGAAAATACTATCCACGAGCTCCGGATTTCCGGTATCCTGCTCGAGAGTCAGCAACGCCTGTTCCAACTGGTTGATAAGGTCTGATGCCTCTTCCAAAAATTTTCTTTGAAAATTGTCCATCGTTAAAAAATCCGGGTTTAATTTTACTTACTTAAAAAAACTTCAAAAAAAAACTACCTCTTTTCTTTTTTCGGCACACAAGATTATCGGATAACCTTGCTGATAGCCGCCAATAATTTAGCAGGAACAAAAGGTTTGATAATCCAACCGGTAGCTCCCGCATCCTTAGCTTCTATTTTTTTAGCAAGCTGGGATTCGGTAGTAAGGAAAAGAATCGGTACACGACTATAACCAGAGGTGGCTCTAATGTATTTGATAAGTTCGATACCGTCCATTTCCGGCATGTGGAGGTCGGTAATTACCAAATCAATCGTCCGCCCATCAAGAAAGCTTTGGGCTTCAATACCGTTTCCGGCTGCAAATACCTCAAATCCTGCGTTTTGTAGTGTAAAATTAACTACTTCACGGATACTTTCCGAATCATCTACAATGAGTATTGTTTTTGCCATTGGTTTGTTGTTATTTTTGTTAAAATAAAAAAAATTATCTATGTTTATCGCCTGACACCTTATATAATATAATTGTCAATTTTTAAGTTTTAATTGCCAATTAATTTTGCGTGTCAATTGATAAGACTTTCGCCAAATCATCAATTCCGCAATTATGCAAAAGCTGTTTTACCTGCTCTGACAAATCACAATTTACGGTAAATTTCTTTTTTTCCCTAATAAAACTATTTTTCAACGAATAAAAAAACTGTAACGCCGCTGTATCAAACCCGGTTATTTTATTTAGGTTTATCCTCAGAGAATCACATTCGGTAATAGTGTTTTTCATTTCCGAGAGAATATCTTCAATATTCTGAACCGAAATATCGCCGGATATATCATACTCGCGGTAATGCTTTTTAACATCGTCAGTTTTTATCTTAAATTCCATAACTTATTAGTTTTCAATATTATACAATATTTACTACAACTATTAGAAAACCAAATTAGGAATGATTTTCCAATTTTTTAAGTGCATTTTTCATGCCACAATTTTCATAAGGCTACACTATCTTTTTTGAATGTTAAATTTAATGACATTTTTAATACCTGCCAAATTTTTTTGCATTTTTTTTACAAGTTTTTTTTGTTAAGATTGATTATCAGTGATTTAAATCAAAAGAAATATTTTTTTATAAAAAACATTACAACTTTTTTGCCGGATAAGAAAAAAAATTAATACATTTGCAGATAAAATTAATGTAAAAACCCGATGTCAGAGCAAAATTACAGATTTGATTCGGATTCCCTATCGTTTGAAAAGGAAGATCCGAAGAAGGGGAGAAAATTCCTCATTAGTTTTTCAACGACACTCGTTGCAGCACTCGTGATAGGAGCGGTTGTTTTTTTAGCGATTACCAACACTATCAAAACGCCGGGACAAAGGGAAATCGAAATGGAAAACAATGTTATGCGCGAAGAGTACGAACGCCTTGATGCAAAATACAAACAATCGCAAGAGGTACTCAATGCACTCAAAGAGCAGGACAGAAACATATACCGTTCGATTTATGAAACAGACCCTTTTGATGATGACGATAACGGAAAAGATTTGTCGAACCTCAACGACGAGGCACTGCTCAAAATGATAAAAAACGATACTGACACACTTAACAAATTGTTGATGTCAGAGGAAACACAGTTTACGGAACTGAAATATATATTGGAAAATTCCAAAGAAGACTTGACAGAGATTCCGTGCGTTCAGCCGATAACAGACGACGGCATCAAGATAATGTATTACGGTTTCGGACAAAAACTCGACCCGATTTACAAAACACCGCAACTCCATAAAGGCTTGGACATTGCGGCTACAATCGGTACTGAAGTTATTGCAACAGCTTCAGGCACAGTGGATTTCGTAGGTGAAAACCATGAATACGGCAAATACATTGTCATTAATCATAAAAACGATTATCAAACGGTATACGCGCATTTGAGCGAGTTTACCATTAAAAGATACCAAAAAGTAAAACGCGGAGACATTATAGGTTTTGTGGGCAATACGGGTAAATCTCTTGCACCGCATTTGCATTACGAGATTATTTATAAAAACCGTCAAATCAATCCTGTGCATTACTTTTTCGGTTCGCTCAGACCGGAGGATTACGGCAAATTGAAAAAAATCGTAAACGGCAACGGTTTGAGTCTTGATTAACATTAAAATAAAAAAAAGCAAAAAAATATGGATAATATTCAGCAAGTTCAAACAGAGGAAATTTCGCAGGACAAATTATTCTATACCATCGGCGAAGTTGCAAAAATGTTGAACGTCAACACCTCTTTAATAAGATATTGGGAAAAAGAGTTTTCGATTATAAAACCTAAAAAAAACGCAAAAGGTAACAGACTTTTTACGAAAAAGGACATCGAAAACCTCAACAAAATCCATTATTTGGTAAAAGAAAGGGGCATGACATTGGACGGTGCTAAAAAACAATTGAAAAATAACGGTGAAGAAAATGATTCTAATTTTGAAATCATAAAATCGTTAAAAGGCATTAAATCAATGATTTTAGACCTCAAAGAATGTTTGGACGGCAAAAAAGAGGAGTCTGAAAAAGAAGAAAACTAAAAAAAATATTTTCTCAGACATCAATTTTGCACGCAAATTGCAACAACGAGTAAAACAAGTATTTTTTTATAAAAATAATTTTTTTGCGCCATGAGTACAAAGAATCCTTCAATGGAATTGGACATCAACTTCATGCACAACGTGTTGGCACTTTATGACGAGTTGATTGAAAACGGCATATCCGTAGTTTATATCGGTAAATTCACGCATCAAGTAGTGAAAATGTTCACAGAAAAGAACGAAGCGGAAATGGACGAAAACAACGAGCAAAAGCAAGTCAAACGCAGGGTACACCATTCGTTAGTGGAAATTCTGCAAAATATGCAGAAACATAGTACGGAGTTTCAGACCGAATTCAGCCTTATCAACGGACTTTTTATGATAGGCCGCAAAGATGGTGTGTACTATATTATGACCGCTAACAAAGTTACAAAGCATGACATCGTGCATCTTTCACAAGCACTTGAATGTGTAAATGGCGCAACTAAAGACGAACTCAACGCAATGTACAAAAAGCAATTAAGAGAAGGCAAAATTTCCTCAAAAGGCGGTGCCGGATTAGGATTAATAGACATTGCGCGAAAAACTGACGGAAAACTCGAATACTTGTTTATACCTTGCAACGGAGCGGATTATTTCATTTTGAAAGTAGAAATCTCCGCAGCCGGTGAAGAAGAATAATCAAAAAAAGTCGAAAAATAAACTTTTACTTTATTTTTCGACCTATCAGACCACCGTACATTCGATACGGTGATTTTTATTTTTGATACCATTTTGAGACAGCTATCTAATAGGAATGGACAACCCGCTTATTTTTTTAACTTCGTATCTGTCATGTCCGTATGCAATGCCGAATTGTCCACTATGCACCAATATTAAAACAAAACTATTCCGTCTTAAAATAACTTATTGCATCCGATAATTCTTCGGAACGTTGGAAAAGTATGGTGCTATTTTGAGCCACCTCGTCGGCAATTCCAGTAAAATGGCGTGTTACTTGTGTAAAATCTTGAACCGCAGTGTTTATCTTCGATCCCGATTGCGCCTGCTCTTGACTTGACGACGAAATTTCACGTATCAATTCAGAGGTTTTGTTGATCTCCGGCAAAACTTTCGTGAAAACCTCTTGCGCACTTTTTGCTGCATTACTTGCCGAGGTGCTTACGGTGTTTATCTCTTTGGCAGCCAACGCACTACGCTCTGCAAGTTTGCGAATATCGGAGGCAACAACTGAAAATCCTTTGCCCGCATCACCCGCACGTGCTGCTTCCACTGCCGCATTAAGTGCCAAAATATTCGTCTGAAACGCTATTGAATTAATAATCGAAATTCTATCGGTGATTTCGTTCATTGCAGCAACAGTTTTCATTGCCGAATCATTACATTCCGATACCGATGCCAATGCAGATTCTGCCATTTGAGCACCCGAAATTGAGTTTTGAGAGTTCTGTTCCACCGAGGCAGCAAGTTCTTCTATTGCCGCGCTAACATCGTTTGTAGAGTCAGAAATATAGGTGGCTTGCGTACGGATTGCCTGCGCTGATTTTTCCAACTCTGAAGAGGCTGCCGTTATGTTGCTTACCTCGTGTCCAATCGACCCAAAAATATCTTGCAAAAACGTCGTAAGACGCGAAACCGAAGTTCTAAGTCGTCCAACTTCATCTTTTGAATCACTTTCTTGCAATTTTACCGTCAAATTTCCGTTTGTTACTTCGCTCGTGTGTGTAATAGTTTCGTTGATAGGACCGATAATTTTGCCCACAATTGTCAAAAGTATTGTTAGACCAATC
>JAFYDK010000072.1 GCA_017544805.1 Bacteroidales bacterium
ATTCACAATTCATAATTCATAATTCATAATGCATAATGCAAAATGAATAATGAGTAATTCATAATTAGAAAATTGAAAAAATGTCAGAAAAAAATATAAATAGGCGTGATTTTTTGAAATTGGCAGGCGCAGCAGCGGTAGTTACTTCCGTTGCGATGACAGGCTGTTCAAACGCCGAAACAACAGAAAAAGTTACGGGTCAGAAAACGACTTCCCAAAAAGAAATTCCGACCGACAAAATGACTTACCGCATAAATCCGAAAACGGGCGAAAAAGTCTCGCTTCTCGGATACGGATTCATGCGACTCCCTACTATCAACAGTAGAAGCGCAAGAGAAAACGGTCAAGAAGAACTCGATCAAGAAACAATCAACAAACTTACCGACTACGCCATTGAACACGGTCTTAATATTTTTGACACCTCTCCCAATTATTGTCAAGGTCGCTCAGAAACCGCAATGGGTATCGCTTTGAGCCGTCATCCAAGAGACAAATATTTAATTTCGACAAAATTATCAAATTTTAGTCCTGCACAATGGAGTTTGGAGGAGTCAGTCAAAATCTACAAAAATTCTTTGAAATACCTTCAAACAGATTACATTGATTATTTGCATTTGCATTTTGTAGGTGCAACGGCAACTATTGATGATCAAAGACTTAGCGGTATGGAAACTTTTAACCGCAGGTTTATTGACAATGGGCTTCTCGATTTTTTAGTTAAAGAAAGAGAAGCAGGCAGAATCAAAAATCTCGGTTTCTCGTTTCACGGCGACATTGATGTTTTTGAACGTTTGGTAGACGAACACGACAAATATCATTGGGACTTTGTCATGATTCAAATGAATTATGTAGACTGGAAATATGCGAAAAAAGTCAATCCGATGAATACAAATGCCGAATATCTTTATAAGCGCCTGACTGACAAGCAAATACCAGTTTTTGTGATGGAGCCTATTTTGGGCGGACGTTTGGCAAAATTGCCTGTTCATTTGGAAAAAATGTTGAGAGAGCGTATCGTGGAAAATAGTATTGCTTCATGGTCGTTCCGTTGGTTAGGCTCACATCCTAACGTTTTGACAATTCTCTCCGGTATGACTTATATGGAACATCTTCAAGACAATCTTTCAACGTTTTGCCCCTTGCAGGAATGTTCCGAAGACGAGTTCAACCTTTTGCAAAGAGTTTCTGACGAATTTATAAATTTCCCGCTTGTGCCTTGTACGCAATGTCAATATTGTATGCCTTGTCCTTACGGTGTTGACATTCCGACTTCGTTTGCGCATTATAACAAGTGCGTTAATGAAGGTTTCATTTCGGTATCATGTCAAGACAAAGAATTTGTTGAAAACCGTAAACGTTTCTTAATCGGTTATGACAGAGTGGTTGAAAAAAAACGTCAGGCAGCACATTGTATCGGTTGCGGAGAGTGTATGCCGCATTGTCCGCAAAATATCAAGATTCCTGAAAAACTAAACGATATTAACGATTATATCGAAAAACTTCGTCAAGAAAAATTATAATTAACGTCAATAAAAAAGCCGTCAATTTTTTTTGACGGCTTTTTTATTATTTAGCAGCTATAGCCTCGATTTCGAGTTTAGCTCCTTTGGGCAAATCTTTAACGGCAAAAGCCGACCGTGCCGGCGGATTAGTTTTGAAAAACTCAGCGTAAACCTCATTCATATCGCCAAAATCTTTTATATCGGAAAGCAAACAAGTTGTTTTAACAACGTTTTCATAACCGTAACCTGCTGCTTTAAGAATTTCACCGATATTTTCCAAAACGAGCCTTGTTTGCTCTTTTATTGTTCCTTCAGATAATTGATTGGTTTTGGGATCAATAGGAATTTGTCCCGAAACGAAAAGCATATTTCCCGTTTCAACAGCTTGACTATAAGGACCAATCGCCTTAGGAGCTTTGTCTGTACTGATTATCATAAGTTTTTATAGTTTTAGCCTAAAAAAAATAAAAAAGAGCAAACCTATAAGCCGGATTTTGTTCCTGAACCTTTCATTAAAAAAAAATCCAAGTGCCTGCCATTTATCTAGAATTATCATTGCTGACAATCTCAAACGACCTACCCCCCGGCACGGGCGAGCAACCCGTAAAATGCCGGTATATTTGGTCTTTCAACCCGCCGATGCACATTTCTAACATCACTGTTAAAAACAGTAAGCTCTTACCTCACTTTCTCACCCTTACCGCTTTTTACGGCGGCGGTTATTTTCTTCTGCATTTTTCACGACCTCGCGGCTGTCTTCCAGTTAAGAAGGGCGGCGCTCTAGGTTGCCCGGACTTTCCTCTTTTATATTACTATAACAGCGGCAGACCGGTCTGCTCTTCAAAGGTGCAAAGTTAGATTTTTTTTTTGAGAACAAAAAATTTTTTAATCATAACATTCCCAAATACTATCAACTTTTTCTTTCTGAATTTTCTTGGTGAAAAGACTCACCAAAAATACAACTAAAAATCCGCCAGTCATAGCTATTGCACCGCAGTTAATCGGGGAAATCGGATTGCCCAAAAGCATATTCAAGACCGTGATTCCCACGCCCCAAGCAAAACAAGCCCAAACAGAGGCTGTCGTAACGCCTTTCCAATAAAGTCCCAACATAAACGGTGCTAAAAACGCTCCAGCCAAGGCTCCCCACGAAATTCCCATCAACTGAGCAATAAAAGTCGGAGGATTCAAGGCTATTAACAAGGATATTACGATAAAAAATACAATTAACGTTCTCATTACCACAACCTTACGGCGTTCTACCTTTTCGGCTTGTTCGGCGATGATTTCGCCTTCTTTTACCTCGCCCTCTTCGGATTTTTTGTCCCTGTAAATCAAATCCAAGGTCATCGTAGAACTTGATGTCAAAACAAGAGATGCCAGAGTAGACATTGATGCCGAAAGCACCAACAAAACAACCAAACCAATTAACGCATCTGGCAGAGTTTCAAGCATTTTCGGGACTATGGAATCAAAATCCAATTTGCCGTTTGCAAGTGTGGCAGGCGTTCCGAAAAGACGTCCGAAACCGCCTAAAAAATAACATCCGCCCGCAACTACAAACGCAAAAACCGTTGAAATTATAGTTCCGCGTTTTATGGCAGCCTCATCGGTTATCGAATAAAATTTTCCGACCATTTGCGGCAATCCCCATGTCCCTAACGATGTTAAAACCACAACACCAGCCAAATTCCACGGGTCAGGACCAAAAATACTTGCAAATCCGCCGTTAATTTCCGGGTTAGAATCAGAAGGAATCACAGAAAGACTTTCAACAGCAGAAATAAGACCGCCTTTGTTTTCCAAAACGGCAAAAATCACGGCAACAATTCCGAAAAGCATAATAATACCTTGAATAAAATCGTTTATCGCCGTTGCCTTATAACCGCCAAGAATAACATAAACCGCTGTTAATAAAGCCATTATAACAGCACAATATTCGTAAGAAATTCCGAATCCCATTTCAAAAAGCGTTGAAATACCTTTGTAAACGCCTGCCGTATAAGGAATTAAAAACACAAATGCTATAATTGAAGCTACAACTCTAAGCCCTTGAGAGGAAAATCTTGTTCCGAAAAAATCAGGCATCGTTTTGCTCTGAATATGCTGAGTCATAAGTTTGGTACGTTTACCCAAAAAAATCCATGCAAGAAGCGAACCTATAATCGCATTTCCGATACCAATCCACGAACTCGAAAGACCGTATTTCCAACCAAATTGTCCGGCATAACCCACAAAAACAACTGCCGAAAAATACGAAGTGCCAAAGGCAAAAGCCGTCAGCCAAGGACCTACGTTACGCCCGCCCAAAACAAAACCTTCAACACTTTTAGCAGTTTTCCTCTGAAACAAGCCCACACCGACTGTTACTGCCAAAAATATCAGCGTGAGTAAAACTTTTATTAACATAATTTATTCTATTTCTTCCAATTTATTCCAATATTTTTCATCCAAAAGTTTCTTGAATTTTTCTAAACAACCGATAGGAATATAAATTTTTCTAAGCGAAGGACAAGCCTCAAAAGCATCCTCGTCAATTCTTTTTACGGTATCGTACATTGAAACTTCCCTCAAAGCCTTGCAGCCGTAAAAAGATTCCTTTCCGATTCTCTCGACCGTTGTAGGTAATATGACAATTTCCAGCGTTGAATTTCCTTTAAAAGAGAAATCAGATGTTTTTTTGGTTCCATTGGGCAAAATAAGCGAAGTCCTTTTGCCGAAATATGCTATAACACGACGCTTCTTAATGTCAATAAAAAAATCTTTTTCAAAACGGAAATTTTCGTTTTCGCTTTCCACCGTAAGGTTTTTACAATTATAAAAAGGATTGTGTCCCATGTAAGTAAGCGAAGCTGGAATAACAATTTTTTTGAGATTTTCGCAACCGCTGAAAGCCGTCTGTCCCAAACCGATAAGAGTTTTCGGCAAAGAAATCTCCTCCAACGAAGTGCAATCCTTAAAAGTACTTCTTCCAATATATTGAACCGAATCAGAAAGCGTTATTGTATGTAATTTTGAACAACCGGCAAAGGTGCGGTCGTCTAATTTCATAACAGGAGACGGAATGTCAATTTGTTCCAATGCGGAGCAGTTTTCAAAAGCCGAGGCTCCGATAAACCTAATTTCACCAGAAATTTTAACACTTTTAAGTGATTTACAATTATAAAAAGTTTTCCGCTTGATATTTGGTAAACCCGAAGAAAACTCCAAACTTTCAAGATTGGTACAATCCGAAAAAGCCTCTGCGCCAATGTAAGTTACCGTTGATGGTATTTTTAAGGCTTTAATATCCTTTCTGCCTTTAAAAACGGTACTTTCAATTCTTTCCGTACCATCTTCAATCTGAGCTTTCTGTGTACTAAAAATGCCTTGTATTGTGTTGATGAGTCCCATAAATAAAAAAAATTAACCGGACGCTTTTTTCCTTAAAAACGCCCGGTCAAAATTATAATTTTTTTTTATTATGACATAATTTTGAGATTTTTTTTTTACTTCAACTAATTCTGAAATAATCCATTACTTAAATTTTCTCAAGTAATTTTCACTCAAAAAAGAATTAAAAGGCTATCTGCAATTGAAGTTGAATCATGTCAAAATCAGGCTGATAATTTTGAATTATAGTCGGAGGACCTTGGGGATTAGGAACAATTATAGGCTCTCCTACCGTCATATTATCCAAAACGGTGCGCGTATATTGCAACTGAAGCCTGCACTGACGGAAAAACCAATATTGAAGTCCGATTATATATTTTGTAGATTTTAAATCTTCGCTCGTGTTATAATTCATAAAATCGTAACAAGCAACTGCATCAACGGTTGAAAAAAGCGGAATTGTTGCTAAAGCATATCCGCCGAAAGATTCAACATCGCCGTCTTTGCCGCCCATAACTTCACCACGGAACGAATACGGACGTTTTCTCCAATCGCTTGCCGGCCCTGTCACAAAAGATTTGAATTCCGTACCAAAAGTCCAACGATCTCTCTTATATTCTTCGCCCGCCGCAATTTTAGTATTATAGGGAGAAATAAAAGGCGCATCTGGCGAAAGCCAACAATAATCTGAGGCAACACCCATACCCTTTTGACCCGAAGTTACAAACCTTAAATTCGGCATCGGAGCATATTCAAGTTTTACTTGAAAATCTTTTTTATTGTTTTTATCGTTTATATTAACGCCTTGTCCGTTCCATAAACCGATTTCGTACTTGAAATGCGAATCAAACAATTCACCGAAAAATTTCATTCCGAGATCCCTGCCGTACATTAGTTTGTCTGCAAAAAGCGGATCAACAGTTCCTCCCAAATAAGTTGTAGACTGTGAAGTAACATCAATAAGTTCAAGAACAGCAGGTGAATACGGATTTTCAAGTCCTATGGAATTTTTCATCTGACCAAATCTTAAATTCAAGGCCTTATTATTAGTAATTCTAAAATCAGCATAAAAATCCTGAATTTCAGTCATACAATCATAAAACATGAAAAAATCCCAGCGGTCAGTAATTTTTGCGAAAACCACCAATCCGGTACGTTTCATGTTAAAAGTATTTGTCTGAGTCTCCATTTTATTGTTCCATTCATAACCGGCTTGAGCATAACCATGAATCTGAATTCTCTTGGTCAGCGGTCCGAATAAATTTTCAATGGGACGCAAAGAATCATTTCCTGCATGAGGGGGTCTACCTTGTCCGTTGTTAGGATTTTGTCCGCCGGACTGCGGAGGTTGCGCCATAGAAACTACGCCCAAAAGCGCAACAGCTAATGTTAAAATCGTTTTTTTCATTAATAATTGTATTTTTAATTGTTTCAAAACAGCCCAAAGTTAGAAAAAAAAATTTGTTATCAAAAGATTTTTTTTCCTAACTTTGTAAAAATTTCTGAAACCTTAAACATTTTAGTAAGATTATGAACTTTTTAGAATTATGTTTAAAACGCTCGTCCATAAGAAGTTACACTGACGAAAAAGTGTCTTCTGAGGACTTGGAATACATCTTAAAATGTGCTCAATACGCACCCTCCGCTGTCAATTACCAACCGTGGAAATTCTACATCGTGGAATCCCAAGAAGGTAAATCAGCAGTTCAAAAAGCATACGAAAGGGATTGGTTCAAAACGGCTCCGCTTTATATCGTAGCCGTCATAGAACATTCTGAGAGTTGGAAACGCAAAACCGACAACAAAGACCACGGCGAGATTGACATCGCAATTGCCGTCGAACATATTTGTCTTGCCGCCGCCGAAAAAGGTTTGGGAACGTGTTGGGTTTGCAATTTTGAACCACAAATCATAAAAGATTTTCTAAAACTATCTGACAATCAAGAACCTGCCGTTTTGATACCGCTCGGACACATTTCAAAAGATTTTCAGCAAAAAGACAAACAAAGAAAAACCTTAAAAGAGATAGTTTTTTAATATTTTGATAACTTTTAAACCGCCGGAAAGAATTAACTTTGCGGCGGTTAATTTTTCTCAAAAAAATATTATGGAACTAACGCAGTGGATTTTCGGTAATACAATTATCCTCGAACCCATGACCGCTTTAACGGATTTTATCGTTACGGCAGTCTGCATTTTCGGTTTTTTCAAATTGAAAGCCCTCGCTAAAAAAAACGGCAACGACAAAAGTTTTGTATATTTTTTCCTTTTCATGGGATTAGGAACTTTTTTTGCGGCCTTAATGACTCATGCGTTTTCGTATGCTTTCACCACCGAACAGCTTTCCAATAGCGAAATCGCACTGCTTGAATGGTCGGATAAATTTAAAGTCAATCTCCATAATATGCCGAATTGGATTTTCAACGTTATTTCCGTAACGCTTTTTGAAATCGGAATTATAAAACAATCAAAGAAACATTTAGAATATCTCAACACGAAATTTTATTTTTCAATCATTATAATAGAATCGGTACTGATTTTTGCCGCAACGCTTTACATCTTGAAATATGACATTGCAGCAGCGCATATAGGTTTTGCATTATACCTTATAGAATTGCCGTTGCAGATAATCATAATCAAAAAAAACAACGCAAAAGAAGCAAAATTTTTAATAATCGGAACACTTTTGATGCTAATAACGGCACCCGTTATGGCATTAAAACTTCAAATTACTAAATGGTTCAATTTCAATGATATATCCCACGTTGTAATTGCCATCACAATGTATTTGTTCTTTTTGGCAGGCAAAGAATTTTATAAAGAAAAGACTGTACAGTTGAAAGTTGAAAATTAAAAATTAAAAATTGAAAATTGAAAAAAAACTAAAAAAATGGAATACGTTCCCTCAAAATTACTTTCCGATGCCGTTGATAATTTTTCAAGGCTGCCGGGCATCGGCAAAAAAACGGCATTAAGACTTGTTTTAGATCTTATAAAAAGAGATGAAAATACTGTCAGCAATTTTGCACAATCGCTCATAAAACTCAAAACCGGCATTCATAATTGTAAAGTTTGCGGTAACCTTTCCGACGAGGAAACTTGTAGCATTTGTTCTGACCCAAAACGCAGACATTCAGTCATTTGCATCGTTGAAAACATCAGGGACGTCATCGCAATCGAACAAACAGGAAGTTACAACGGCGTTTATCATATTTTAGGCGGATTAATCTCGCCCATCGACGGAATTGCCCCTTCCGATTTGAACATCGAACAATTAAAAGAAAGAATTGAGGAAAATCCGCCCGAAGAATTGATTTTTGCATTAAGCGCAAACATGGAAGGCGATACGACGTGTTTTTATTTAAGCCGCCTTTTCAAAAGTAAAGTCGGGAAAATCAGCCAAATAGCAAGAGGCGTCGCCTTCGGTGGCGACCTTGAATATACTGACGAGGTTACTTTAGCAAGGTCGTTAGAGGCAAGAACGGTTTATTCCGCTTAAAAAAAAATAATTTTTTCCCCCACTAATTAAGCCCCATAACGATTGCAAGCAATACTGAATAATATTTTGACTCTATACTATCGGCTCTTGAGGTCAAAACAACGGGAGATTTTACGCCCGAAAGCACTGAGGCCACAGTAGAATTTGCGAGTTTGGTGTTAGCTTTATAAAAAGCGTTGCCCGCCTCGATGTTCGGAAAAATCAAACAATCCGCATCACCTTTTATAACGCTTCTGACATTTTTAATTTCAGAGGCTTCTTTATTGATTGCAACATCAAGACCTAAAGGTCCATCCGCAATACAGCCTAATTGTCCTCGTTCGCTCATTTTAGCGATTACGGAAGCGTCATAACCGGCTTTAATAGCGTTGGAAACCAATTCCGTAGCCGCAATAAGGGCAACTTTAGGATTAGGATTTTCAAGCATAACAGCAGTTTGAACAAGGGATGAAAGAATTTTGAGTTTTTGTTTCAAATCCGGTTCGGGCAAAACAGCAGCATCTCCGAAAATCAAAAGCCTATCCAAATTAGGATTGTCAATCACACCGACATGACTGATCGTACTATCCACTGTCAAAAGCCCTGAATTTCTGTTTAATACCGCTTTTAAATATTTTTCCGAACTAATAAGACCCTTCATCAAAATATCAGCTTGTCCCGATGAAACTTTTTTGACCGCTACATCCAAAGCCTCGTCATTAGAATCAACAGAGCAAACCTCATAATCCGAAAGCGAAATTCCGCACGAAAGAGCTGCCTTTGAAATTTCGTTTTCAAGACCAACCAAAACTGCTTGAACACGATTTTCTTTACGCAATCTCTCCAAAGAAAGCAATGTATGAAAATCATACGGACAAGCAACTGATACTTTGCGTTTTACGCCCTCAGGGGCTTTCTTTCTCAACTGTTCAAGTTTAGTTATCATTTCCTAAAATTAAAAATCCAAGGTGCAAAAATAATCATAATTATTTATTTTCGGTATATTTTATGCTGTAATTTTAAGATAATTATTTAATTTTGCGACATTAAAAAACGATAAACACAATTAAAAAAAATGCCAGGTTTAGAAAATGTAGAACATCCGGTTTTATTTGTTTTGATCGGAATTGCCTCTGGATACGTAGCAGCAAGGCTTATGACGAAGGAAAAACAAGGTTTAGGACTGATAGTCAATTGCGTAATAGGTATTTTAGGAAGCCTTTTAGCGGGTTGGTTATGTCCTTTGTTAGGCATAAAATTTGCCAATGCATGGTATGGTGATTTTCTCCAAGCCCTTGTTGGAGCAATTGCAATTTTAGCTGTAATAAATTTATTAAAAAAATGAGAAAAATCAATAAAATGATACTAACGGCGGCATTATCAATATTTTTGCCGTCAGCACAACTTTTTGCTCAGTATAAAGTTTCATCCGGCAAATACGCCGTAAAATTTACTGACAAAGAAGCAAATCCTTATTCGTTGGAGCGTCCGCAAGAGTTCTTAACACAAAAAGCTTTGGACAGACGTGAGAAATTTTCAATAGGCTTAGATGTTAGGGACTTACCCGTAACACCCTCGTATGTAGACTCATTGAAAAGTCTCGGTTTCAAAATTCAAGGAGTGAGCAAATGGCTTAACTGTGCCGTTGTAATCTGCGATTCAACGGATTTGGAAAAGCTCAAAACCTTAAGTTTTGTCAATTACGATTACAATTGGAGAAAAACTATCGACAAGCCCAAAACCACTCCCGAACCTTTGGAGCGTCCAAAATTTTCCAAAAAAGACAAACCTCTTGACAAAACGATAAAACTTCAATACGGCAAAGGCGAAAATCAAGCTACTATGCTTAACGTTCAAGCGCTTCATAATGCCGGTTTTACGGGAAAAAACATTACCGTGGCTTTGTTGGATGCAGGTTTCTACAAAGTTCCTAATTGGAAAAGTTTTCAAAAGATGATAGAAGAAAACCGTCTTTTGGGAACAAGGGATTTTGCCGACATCGATCAAGAGGTTTATGACACTGACACTCACGGCATGAACGTATTGTCCTGTATAACAGGTTATTGGCCGGAACAGTTAATCGGAACGGCACCTGATGCACAGGCATATCTTTTCAGAACCGAAATCAGCAAATCAGAAAATGTAATTGAGGAATTTCTTTGGGCATTTGCTGCTGAAGTAGCTGATAGTCTTGGTGTTGATGTTATCCACAGCAGTTTGGGTTATTATAAATTCGACGACAAAAGCAAATCCTACAAATATTCTGACATGGATGGCAACGTTGCAGTTAGCACGAGAGCTGCCGACATTGCAGCAAGCAAAGGCATTTTGGTAACCGTAAGTGCGGGCAATGAAGGCGACGACCTTATTTGGCCGTGGATAACCTCACCGGCTGATGCTGACAGCGTTTTGACCGTAGGTGCTGTTGATAAAAACGGCGTAATTGCTAATTTCAGTTCAAGAGGCCCGGCTTATGACGAGAGAATAAAACCCGATGTTTGCGCTAAAGGTTTAAGTTCTGCTGTTCAAGGCACTTCAAATCATATCACAACCTCAAGCGGAACATCATTTTCCGGCCCGATAATGGCGGGAGCTTGTATTTGTCTTATGCAGGCTCACCCAAAAGCTCCTGTTATGGAACTTATCAAAGCTATCAAAACCTCTGCAAGTCAATTCGATAAACCCGATAACACTTACGGTTACGGTATTCCCGATTTTTAACTCGCTCACAGAATCCTCATAAAATGGGGCTACTAATAATAATTGACAATTGACAATTAACAATTGACAATTAAGAATTGAAAATTGAAAATTAAGAATTAAACAATTGTCAATTGTCAATTGTCAATTAATAATTAATTAAAATTAGCAATAAAAAAAATGAATCTGTCCTATCCTGAAGCTGAAAAATTTTTATTTGAACAGTTGCCCGTATTTGAAAGAAACGGCGGTGAGGCTTACAAACCCGGTCTTAATACAGCAACTACGATTGATAATTTTTTTAACAATCCGCACAAAGAGTACAAAACCGTACATATTGCCGGAACTAACGGCAAAGGCTCGGTTTCCAACTTTTTAGCGTCAATACTTCAACAAGCCGGCTTCAGGACAGGACTTTTTACATCTCCACACATCTTAGATTTCAAAGAAAGAATCAGGGTAAACGGTGAAAAAATTTCGGAAGATTTCGTCAAGGATTTTGTTAACAAATACATCGAAAAATTTTCGTACCTTAAACCGACTTTTTTTGAACTCACTACTGCAATGTGTTTTGAATATTTCCGTTTCAAAAAAGTTGATATTGCAATCATCGAAACCGGCATGGGCGGAAGATTGGACTCCACCAATATCATAACACCGATTTTAAGCGTTATAACAAACATTGCGCTCGATCATTGTCAGTTTTTGGGAAATACACTCAAAGATATTGCTAAAGAAAAAGCAGGAATCATCAAAAAAGGCGTTCCCGTGGTTATCGGCGAAAGCGATAACAGAACAAATTCCGTTTTCTTAGAAAAAGCCTCTCAAACAGAATCTCCCGTTATTTTGGCGTCTAACAAATTGCAGGCAACGGCTGGCGGTTTGGACGAAAACGGCAATCAAATTTTCAATATTTTTAAATGCGGAGAACCTTTTTTGCCTGGCATAAGATGCGCTCAAACAGGCATTTACCAACAAAAAAATATTGTTTCTGCAGTTGCGGCAATAGAACAACTGCAAAATTTAGGTATCAAAATTTCAAAAGACGACATTTATTCGGGTTTTGAAAACGTAAACCGCAACACCGGCTTTTACGGTCGCTGGCAAATTATTGATAATGAGCCACTTACTGTTTGCGATACGGGACACAATCCCGCCGGAATGAAATACGTATGCGAACAACTTTCCGCACAAAAATTCAAAACTTTAAGAATGGTTATCGGTTTTGTTGCCGACAAGGACGTTGCCACGATTCTGAAAATGTTGCCTAAAAATGCCGTTTATTATTTCTGCAACGCCAACACAAAAAGGGCATTACCCGCTGAAAATTTGAAATTTACCGCTCTTGATTACGGACTTTCAGGCTCGTCATATTCCTCACCTAAAGAAGCGTTAAAAGCGGCAAAATCAGACTCAGAAAAAGACGATTTCATCTTTTTAGGCGGAAGTAATTACGTCGTGGCAGAGGCTTTATAAAAAAAGCCTAAAGCCACGACAAAACCAAATCTTCAGATTCTTTTCCCTGATTATAAAAATCTTCAAGTTTTTTGTTGAAATCGTTTTTTGGCAAAACGCTCCACTGCTTGAAATCGTTGGTAATATCCACAAATTCCAAACTGATTTTGCGCTTTCTTACGAAGAAAATTATTCCCGAGAAAATATACAAACCGCTCATTAACAACAATTTAACAATAGACGGAGTTTTTTTCATTTTGTATTTTGACCATTTAGAACCCCAAAAACCGATAATTCTCACGGCAACGACTTTTGTATTTTCCGGCAAAATTTTGCTTGCATTATAAGCGAGTCTGCGGTTTCCGATAGTTTCTTTTCCATCAAGAGTGATGTGTCCCGAAGGATAAAAAAGTATATTAGAGCCTTTGTGAAGTTGCTCGTCAATAATTCCGTCTAAAAGTTGAACCTGTTCAACGCCTTTGCGGCTCTTTTGAAGATTCGGCACTTGAACGGCATCAAACATATTCAAAATATGCCCGATAACAGGAATTTTCCAATAAACAGAATCCACAAGCGGCTGAAGTTTTTTATCATAAAGTTCCGCAAAAAGCATAATCGGATCGAGTAAAGCCCTATGCATTGGCAGGATTAAAAGGTTTTCGCCCTCTTTCGCATCCATATTTTCAATGCCTTTTTTAGAAACCTCATAATGCAGTCTGACATGATTGCGTCCAAAAAAGCACAAAACATTTTTGTAATTAAACAAAAAGAAAATCGAGGCTACAAACATCACCACGCCGTCAAACAAGAAAACATATTTTGTATTTAAAAAACTCGTAATCAGAACGTTAGTAACCGAGGATAAAAATATGAAAATAAAAGAAACCAAATTGAAATATGCTAAAAACAAATTCAATTCTCCGGGTTTTGCCCGTTTTTGAATCTCTGCGTCCAATGGAATTTTGAAAAATCCGCACAAAACGGAAACCAAAATAATGGCTACCGTAAAAATCATTCCCCGCATATCAAAAACGCAAACAGCAATCAATATCAACGAAACCAAGAAACCTAACTGCGGGACATAACCGAGCATAAATTTTTTTCTGTCAAGATTTCCGCACCAAATACAGCCGATAGAAATTCCCACAGCCATAAACGCTAAAATTACACCCGTATCGGTCGGCGACATGGAAAGTTCTGAACTACAATGCAATATGAGCAGCGTTTGAATCGAAGCCGAAAGCCACCAATACATACAAAGCAGAAAAATAACGTGCTTTAATCCACGATGTTTGTTTACCATTCGACTAACGGAAATAATAAATTTTATCGGATTAGCAGAAGTTTCTTCGGTTTGTTTTGTCTCGTCAGCTTTAATTAAAAAACTAAACAAAATGCCCAAGAGAGCCACAACGCCCAAAACCGTGTATTGAACTGATTCTGAGGCTTTTTCACTGAGTACTGAGCCTAAAAATGTACCGATTAAAATGCCTAAAAACGCAAAAGCCTCCATTCCGCCCATACCCTGCGAAATACCTTTTTCGCCGCCGATGTCTTTAATCAAACCGTATTTTGAAGGCGAAAAAATTGCACTTTGAAAACCCATCAACATCACGGCCGAGATAGCAAGCCAAAGATTTTGAGTTTTAAAACCCAAAACGGCGACTAACATAATCGGAAGTTCACAAATTTTTGCAATCCTGATAATTTTAGTTTTCTTGAAAAAAAGCGGCAATCTGCCCGCCAAAGGTGAAAAAAGCAAATACGGTAAGACCAAAGCTCCCGCCGTAGAATTTACGACAAAAGTTTTTTGAGAATCTTCCACCCAACCCGCTGCTATAAAACATACCAATGTCTTGAGCAAATTATCATTCATAACGCTCATAATATTAGTCAGATACAGCGGTAAAAATTTCTTCAGCATCATGTTATATTTTTTAGTCAGTTCACATAAAATTTTTCCACGCCCAAAATTTTCGTCTTTTAAGATACGACAAATCGCTTTCAAATTCGTAACTTTCTTTTTCAAACGGAATATTAGTATAAGCTTGAAAATGTTTTTGTCCGCGGAATCTGTTTTTCAAATAAAAAAACAAATAAAGCGGATAAAAGAAAACTACAAGTGTTTCCGCTTGCTGGGCAAAATGGATTTTTTCATGGTTCAAAAGGGTTTTAAAAGCCGCCTCAGACATTTCTTTCTCATTGTATTTCAGCAAGATAAACGGAAAAAGCGTTATCCCCGAATACGTTTTCAGAAGTTTTTGAAAAAGAAATTTCGAAAAAAAAACCATAACAAAAATTTTTGTTACAAAAATAATCAGAGCATTTCAAAAAGCAAACTTTTTTGAGATTTTATTATTATAAAAATCCGCCTTTTTTTCTACCGTAATTATTTTTTTTAACCTCGGGTGCATAAATTCGATTTTTTCAGCATGAAGATACATCCTTGAAGCCTTTCTTCCGTAAAGTTCATCACCGAGAATCGGCGCTTTAAGTCCCAAATAATGAGCAGAATGAACTCTTAACTGATGAGTCCTGCCCGTTAAAGGAAAAAAATATATATAAATTTTTCTCTCATCACTATCCACAACCTGAAAATCCGTTACTGCCGGCTTACCATGCAGAAAATCAACCTTTTGCCTCGGTCTGTCATTCAAATCGGGAATCAACGGCAAGGCAATACGCCCAGAGGTTCGAGTTACATAACCGTCCAAAACGGCAAAATAAGTTTTTTTGATTTCTCGTTTTTCAAACAACTGCTGAATTTCCCGATAAAAACTTAAACTCTTGCTAACAATAATCAATCCCGAAGTCGCTAAATCCAAACGATGACAAAGCATAATTTCCTTATTATCAGGGTATTTATCCCTCATAACAGACAAAACGGAAGGTTGATTTTTTTTGTCGGGACAACTCAACATATTCTCCGGCTTATTAACAATCCACATAAATTCGTCCTCATAAACGATTTCAAGACTCTTTTTAGGCAAATCGTCCAAAGGATTTTTTTCAAAAGTAAGACCATTTAACATAAATTCCAAAATCGGACGGCATTTGGAATTGCAGGCGGGATAAAAATTTAAATGTTGTCTGATTTCGCCTTTCGGAGACTCCCCATACCAAAATTCGGCTATTGAAATAGGTTTATATCCATGTAAACAAGCATATTGCAAAAGTTTTGGAGCGCAACATTCGCCCGCACCCGAAGGAGGTACTGAACCGTTATAATCAGAAAAAATATCCCTAAGATTCCCCGATTTTCCATCAAAACTATTAACCGTGAATTTATAAAATAAATAGTTTTGCAGATTATCGGAAAGATATTTTCTTGTCGCTTTGAGCTCAGAAAGTTGATTTTCAATGGGGATAAGTTCTTTCCTGATTTCTGATAATTGCGCCTCAAATTTACGTTTCAAACGCTTAAATTCAGCATTTTGAAACTTACTTTCCTTTTCCAATTCAGGAGAATTTTTACCGTCAATTTTTAAGGAATCGCGTTTTTGTTTTTCCTGTTTCATAAAAAGGCGATAAGATTCTATTTCCTGAGATTGTTGTTTTTGAGTTTGAGAAATTAACTCCTTGAGTTTATGATATTTAGAAGAGCATTCTAATTGTGTAATACTTAAATTAACCTCGGAAATTTGCAATCGTCCGAACGTATACCCAAGGTCATCGTTCAAATAGTCATAAATCGGGGGAACAAAAAAATCATAATTGTCTTTCCCGGAAATCTGCCCGGAAAAAGCCGCCAAAAAACCAATTTTCTTTTGTTGATTTTCAACGATTAAAACACCGAACATTTTGCCCGAAGAAATCTCCGGCAAAAAATCCTTAAAAAAATGTTCAATATACGCAACTACTAATTTTTGCGCTTTAATACACAGAGAATCAGGCTGATAATAAAACGGATTGTTAAAAACCGTTCTTAATTGTTCAGGTGAATATTTTAATGGATGAAATCTCATTTTTTGTCCTGCTCGGTGTGAAAAAGTTCAACATTTATTTGCGGATAATTATTACGCAAAAATTCCGCCATCCTCTCTGCACAATAAACGCTTCTATGCTGACCACCCGTGCAACCAAAAAATACCGAAAGATTTTTAAAACCTCTTTCAATGTATTTTTTCACAGAAATTTCAACAATTTTTTGTGTCAAAGCAACAAATTCCGCCATTTCAGGCTCCTTTGAAAAAAATTCTATAACCTCCTTGTCCTTGCCGTTAAAATTCTTATATTTTTCATAACGTCCCGGATTATGAATAGCACGACAATCAAAAACGAAACCGCCGCCGTTGCCGCTCGCATCGTATGGAATACCTTTGCGGTAAGAAAAACTCTTGACAGAAACCGTCAAAACGCTTTTTTGAGAATCATAATTTTTCAAATTTTCGTTTTCTGTCAATGCCCTAAGACACTTTTCCAAATGCGGAATTTCAATGTCAAGTTTATGATTATCAAGCAGATATTCTAAATTTTTAAGAGCAGGCGGAATACTTGCCAAGAAATGCGTTTTTTGCTCCAAAAAGCCTCTGTAACCGTAACTTCCCATCGCTTGCATTATCCTGACATAAACAAACGCATAAAAATATTTTCTAAACTCCTGTTCGTTAAAATCAAGAACTTTTTTCAGTTCTGAAATATAAAAATCCAAAAGTTCCAATCTGATTTCAGGACTTAAAGCGGCCTTTCCGTCGTATAAAAGCGAGGCTACATCGTACTGCAACGCGCCTTTGCGTCCGCCCTGAAAATCAATGAAATAAGGCCTTTTATCATCACCGATAATTATATTGCGCGACTGAAAATCCCTATACAAAAAAAACTCAGAAGGCGCCTTGCAAAGATAATCAGTCAAAGTCAGAAAATCGTTTTCCAACAACTGTTCGTCAAAAACGGTGTGAGTTGTTTTTAAGAAATAATACTTAAAATAATTCAAATCCCACATAATTGACTGAGAATCAAACGATTTACGGGGATAACATTTGTCGAAATCCAAAATTTCAATACCTTTGGTCTGAAACTTCGGTAAATTTCTTAAAACATCTTTATAATATTCAACAGTCTGATTATCAGGATTTTTATCCGACAAACGATGCTTTTCCAAATAATCAAAAAGCGAAACGCCTTTTATGTAAGTTTGCAAATACGTCAAACCGTCATCCGAGATCGCCAAAACCTTAGGAACATTAAGCCCAGCCTTTGAAAAAGCATCAGAAAAACTTATAAATGCTTGATTTTCTTTTAGTTCCTTTCCAATAGTTCCGATACATTCGATATTATCGGAGGTCATATAAAAATATTCACGGTTAGAACCCGAAAGCGGAAGTTTTTCGATTTTTTGAACCTCTTTGTTAAAATGCTTAACAAACAATGATTCAAGGTTTTCCGTATTTGCTATTTTCGCCATTTTTAGTTTAAATTTTTTCTAATGAAGAGTTTTTTACCCAACCCGTTCTGCCGTCAGAAATGCGGATTTCAATCCAATCTGCGGATTTGTCTTTGATTGAAACTTTCAGACCCTCATGCACTCTGAACAAATCCGTACCCGAATCGTCAGGCGAACTTTTTGCCGTTACGACTTGAGATATAATTATTGCCTCAGAGCTTTCAGAATTAACAGCCTCAGCATAAAATCCGCCGCACAACGAGAGAATCGAAAACAGAGCGAAAATAAAACCGAAACTGAAAGAAAATTTTTTCATTTTCTGTTCAACGGCAAAAAAGTACAACAAAAACAATCCTAAACCAACAGCCAAAAACACAAGGCACAAAACAGCCCAAGTGTTAAGACTGATTTTCTTAACAAAAAAATTGAAAATTGCCGAAAAATTCGACTCCGGAACAGAATTTATTTTGTCTCTTAAATGCAAGTTTGCTAATTTTAAATTCGTTTTAGCGTCTTCAAAATCAGGGTCTTGCTTAATTGCACGCTCATAATTCAAGATTGCAAGCGGATAATTTTCGCTTTTGTAATAAGCGTTGCCGAGATTGTAATTGAGTTCGGCTGCGCAATAACCCTGTTCAATCAACTGCTCGTACAGCTGAGAGGCCAAAACGTAATCCTTGGCACAGAAAGACTCGTTCGCTTTTTTAAACAACGCCTCACTGTCCTGATTCTGCGCTTTTATGGCAGAGAAAATCAAGAGGCTGAAAACAATCAAAAAAATCTTTTTCATCATAGTTTTATTTTATTACCGTTTCGAGGTTTTCAATAGCCTCGGCAGCCAGTTTGTAAATGTTTTCAAGCGGATGAGACAGCGATTCGGGAGCATAATGCTCAAACTCGCAAGTATCAAGAACGCCGATAAATTTTTTAGCCGATTCCTCAGGAATACCTTTCAAAGCAAAAGTTTCAAAGACATTATCCCGTGTTAAATCAGCTGTCGGAATTGACAGTTTGTCAGAAAGATAGCCCCAAAGAGCTGACAAAATTTCAACATAAAATTCGTCCTTTTTGTTATCTTTCATAAATGCGGCAGCTTTTTTCAAACGCTTCTTAGAGGTTTTTCCGGCACGGCGGTTTTTAACACCGATAATGTCAGCATTATTTTTAATTTGCTGATACCTCAAAGCAATCACGCCCGCAAAAATTACCAACAACAAAATCACAAAAAGCCAAAATTCAAAAGAATTAAAAAACTTTTTGTTGCCGTTTCTTAATTTTACATTGCCTTGTTTGATAAATTTGATATCAGAACCCAAATTTTCAACATCCGATTTTATAACCGAAACCGCAGCCGAAACGGTTGAATCTCTTTCGCCTTTAACACTGATATTCAAAGGTTTGGACTCAATAGTTTTGTAACTTTTGGTTGCAGGGTCAAAATACGAGAATTTAACAGGGGGAATTTCAAATTCACCGTTTTGACGAGCGATAACCATATAACTAAAGGTTTTCGTTCCCGAAATGCCGTTTGCTCCGGCAGAAATATTTTCAGCACTTTTGGGTTCAAATTTTTCAAAAGCGGAAGGAAAATCCACTTTAGGAGTCTCAAACAACTGAAAATTTCCCGCACCCTTTACAGTAAGTTTCACCGTCAAAGGTTCGTCCAAATTTACCTCTGTCCTATCCGCTGAAACTGAAATGCTAAAACTTCCAACCGCTCCGCCAAAACCGTCTGGTTTACCCGCCGGAAGAGCTTTGACTTTGATTTGTTTAAGTTTGCTTTTAGCAGTTTTTTTAGCGGTGCGAAATCCCCAACCGTCTGAAACTATGAATTTTATCTCGTAAGGTTCGATTTCCAAAGTTCCTTGTTTTTGAGCGAACAAAGCCTTTTTGTGCCAAACGGTATATAGGTATTCCGTATTGTTAATAACTTTTCTATCAAAACTGATATTTCTGGGAGCATAAACGTCCTGCGCCCAAAAACCCGCAAACGAAGGAATTTTGTTGTCCTCTACTCCGGTAATATTGTAACGAGAATAAACACTCGCCGTCATTAAAATCTGCTCACCGACATAAACCTCTGATTTATTGCAATTTACATCTACAAACAAATCACCCGTAGAAGAAGGCGGCGTGTATTGCGAATCTCCGCCCTTAGAATCGTTCGCCGCTTGCGAATTGTTGCTGACATCATCACCTGAAGCAGTAATAGTCAGAGAGTTAGACGTATATTTTTTGCCGTTATAATCGACAGAAATTGCAGGAACGGTATATACCCCAGCTTTGTCAAGCGAGACGGTATAAATGCTGCTGCTTCTTACCGTTACATCTCCGTTTATAATTGACATACTACTGCTCGTACTCCTACCGTAATAGTTAAAACCCTTCAACTGAGGATCAGGAACTCTCACATTTTGAGCATTAACAGAAACCTCAATTCTGAAAGGCACTCCCGTCGTAACATTTGACGGTGCACGCATTGAAACTTCAAAATCCTGAGCCTCAACGCCTAAAACCGTAAACGTCAGCAATAAAAATACTGCAAGTTTGCTTATCATTTTAAAATATCTAATTACCATTGTTTCTCGTGTTTAACACTGCCTTTTGCGTTTTTATCGTCTTTTACCTTCTGTTGAACTTTCTCGTCAGCCTTGTTAATAGCATCCAAAATTCTTTCAGCCATATCCTGCGGAATTACCTTAACTTGTTCTGAATCAGGCACTCCGTCGTTGTCAGAATCGGTATCTTGATAATCGGGAACACCATCACCGTCGGTATCTTTAGGATTTTTGGGATCTTCACCGGCCTCCACCGAATCGGGAATACCGTCGTTGTCAGAATCAGGGTCGCGGTAATCGGGAATACCATCACCGTCAGTATCTTTAGAATTCTGAGAATCAGAGCCTTTTTCAACATCATCGGGAATTCCATCATGATCGGTATCAGAACTTTGCCCCTGTTGATTTTGGTCGTTCTGATTATCTTGATTCTGATCTTGATTTTGCTGATTTTGCTGATTCTGCTGGTTTTGCTGATTTTGTTGCTGCTGTTTCAACATATCAATTATCTTTTGCGTGTAAAGATAATTGTACTTCGTTTTTTTGTCGTATGGATTATGCCTTAGGGAATTTTTGTAATCCTCCAAAGCATTTTCCGCATATTTTATAGCATTTTGAAAATCTTGCTTTCCCAATGTCTGCTCACACAAACCTAAATCCGTATTTCCGAGGTTGAAATAACATTCGGCAGCTTTTTTAGGATCAGTCTGAGATTTAGCTAAATTGACAAAAAGTTCTTTTGCCTTATCAAATTTTTGTTGACGGAAAAGTGCATTTCCAAGGTTGAAAGACGCCTCGTAAGAGGATGAATTTTCATTAACACCTTTCTGATACTGCACTTCGGCGTTTTCAAAATCGCCGTCTTTATAATACGAATTGCCTTCCCTGACGTAAGGTTTTTCGCTCTGAGCAAAAACCGAAACGAAAGGAAACAAGCCAAAAATCAATATTATTAAAAAATTACGTTTCATTTCTAATCAAAAATACCTAATTTCTTAATCCAACGGTTTTTACGCTCCAATGTCAGACAATACGCCATGAAAAACAAAAGCGCAATGAAAGCCGGAACAGTAAATTTTTCGTCATATTCAGCAAATGTTGCATACTCGCCTTTTTTCATATTTGAAATTTGCGAATAAATCTCGTCAAAACCGGAATTGCCGTTTGTAGCACGGACATAAATTCCGCCGCCGACTCTCGCAATTTCTCTAAGCGAAGCCTCATCAAGTTTTGAAACAACAACGTTTCCGTTATTATCTTTTATAAAATCGGAACTGCCTTCACGCTTTGGAATCGGAACTCCGCGCGTATCACCTGTACCGATTACATGAACTACAACACCTTTTTCATTACATTGTTTTGCCATTTTCATCGGATCTGGAGTCGGTTCGTGATTTTCACCATCCGAAATCAAAATCACCGCTTTAGACATATCGTTGTCATAATTAAACGATTTAAAAGCCAAATCCAAAGCCGCTCCAAGTGCCGTTCCCTGCTCCGAAATCATATCGCAACTAACGGATTGAACAAAGATATCAGTCGCCTTTAAATCCTGAGTCAGAGGCACTTGAACAAATGCAGTACCCGCAAAAATTATTAAACCAACTTTGTCGGTAGAAAGTTTTTTAACAAGATTTGAAATAGCATTTTTCGTATTCTCAAGCCTTGAGGGATACATATCCGTTGCCCGCATCGAATTACTGATGTCAAGACAAATCATAATTTCAGAACCCTCTGAGGAAACCTCTTTGAGTTTTGTTCCCATTCTCGGACCTGAAACTGCAATTATCATAAACGCCAAAGCAAGTGCTAACAATATCGCCCTGATTATCGGACGGCTAACGGAATACTCTTCCATCAAAGGTGCAAGTACTTTTCTTTGACCGATTTTCTCCAAGGCTTTTGCCCTCTGTCTTAAATGCAGATACACCAAAACGCCGAAAACCGGTATCACAAGCAAAAAATACAAAAACTCTTTATGTGCAAATTGTATATCAAACATTTTTTACATTTTTTTTACGGTAAAACTCTTGCGATAGTGTACCGCAGTAAAATTTTCAAAACCAAAAGCCCTAACGCTAAAGCCAAAAACGGGAAAAATTTTTCATGGACATGACTGATTGTCATGGATTCCATTTTAGTTTTTTCGAGTTTGTCTATTTGCGAATAAATATCCTTTAAGGCTTGATTGTTAGTTGCCCTAAAATACTTTCCGTCAGTGATTTTAGAAATTTTCCCAAGCGTTGCCTCGTCAATTTCGACGGGTACGTTCTGAAAAATTTTTCTGCCCCAAGGGTCAATCACGGGATAGGGAGCCTCACCGTTGGTTCCAACACCGATAGTATAAACTCTGATACCATAACTTGCTGCAATTTCAGCGGCGGTAATAGGTTCGATTTCACCGCAGTTGTTCATACCGTCGGTCAGAAGGATAACGACCTTGCTTTTTGCCTTGCTGTCTTTGATTCGCGCAACAGCGTTTGCCAAGCCCAAACCGATTGCCGTACCGTCTTCGATAATACCATTTTTAACCTGCGACATCAAATTCACAAGCGTTGAACGGTCGCTTGTCAAAGGGCATTGCGTAAAACTCTCACCCGCAAAAAGCACTATTCCCATACGGTCGTCCTCACGGGCTTGAATAAATTCGGACGCAACGTTTTTGGCTGCCTCCAATCTGTTCGGCTTGAAATCGCAAGCCTCCATAGAGCCGGAAATATCCATCGCCAAAACGATGTCAATACCTTCTTTTTCGGTTTTTTCGTTGTCCGAAGTCGTTTGAGGACGGGCAAGCGAAAAAATTATCAATGCGATAATCAGAAAGTTAAGGACTATCGGAACGTATGATAATATTTTTCTGAAAGTCATTTTTTCAGCGCCAAAACCTTTTAAAGTAGAAAACTTTAATGCTGCATTAAAATTTTTCAGCTTGAAAAAATACCAAACTCCGAGCGGCAACAAAACCAAAAGCAGCCACAGCCGCCACGGATATGCAAATTGCGTAAATTCAAACATTTTTCTCCAATTTATTATCACCGCTTTCAGGAGCCTCTTCAACGACTTTCTTTGTCATTTCCACAAATTTTATGGCGTATGACATAGAATTATCGTTTTCGTCCTGTAAGGGTTCAAGTTTAGCAAACTTTACAAAATCCGCAACTCCTAAAATATATTTCACAAAAGAATATTCTTGAGATTTTTTGTCCAAAATACCGTCCAAAGTCTTAAGCGTTTCGTCTGAAGTAGACTCCAAAACTGATTGATCATAACGGTCTGAAATATATGTTTTTAGGATTTCGGTTAATTGAGTATAAAACTCTTTGGAAAGTCCTTGCTGACAAAGTTTTTTGTCTTTTAATTCCAAAAGTTTTCGCATAGCAACCTTTTCAGCCGGCTCTTTCGGTTTCAAAATCGGAATAATCGGCTTATTGTTTTTCCACCTAATATACATATAAGTGGCAATAGAGGCTATCAAGGCTACAACCAAAAGAATTAAAATAAGCCTTGAATATCTCGCCCAAAACTCTGCAAAAGTCCACGGCGTTTCTTTAACAGGCTTAATATCAAAAACTTTTAGCGTTTTTGTGGTATCAATTTCGGCAGTAAAAGTCGAATCAATTCCTTGCAAAAGAGTAAAAGTGATTTTTAAGGAATCAGTCCAAACGGTATCTTTGTCAACTCTTATCGGCAAAGCGGGAACGTATAACGCTGAATCCTTAAAACTCGTTATCAAAAACGAATGAGTAAATGTAACTTCCTTTTGTACAGTTACATGCGTATCCGGCTTTAATGTTGTTAAAACCTCAAGATACTCTCCTATTTTGTTGTTTTTAAACTGAGGAAAATAGACTTTTTGACCGGATTTGACTGTAACTGAGATTGAATATTTCACAGGGTTTGAAAACTCAACGAAATTGGAGTCAAGTTGAGTCTTAACCGTCTGAGCCTTAATACTCAATGGCAGCAAAAACGCCAAAACCATAACAATTTTCAGTATCTTAAAACAAGTCATGATTACCTTGATTTAAAAAGTTTTATCAGGGGTTTGACATAATCTTCGTTGTCGGCGATAACTGCGCAATCCACACCCGAACGAGAAAAAATTTCTTCGGTTTGTGCTTTACGTTTTTGGGCAATTCTGTAATACTCGTTTCTAACCTCCTGACTTGAGGTATCAACAAGACACATTTGCCCTGTTTCAGCATCCTGAAGGTTGATTAAGCCGACATCGGGAAGTTCAAAATCCCTCGGGTCATAAACATTCAAAGCCATTAAATCGTGTTTGTGGCTTGCAATTCTAAGTGCCGATGAAAAATCACCGCAAATAAAATCCGAAATCAAAAAAGCGGTACTCCGTTTTTTTATGACCCTTGTCAGATATTCCAACGCTAAAGCCGGGTCAGTACCTTTTCCTTTCGGAGTAAAAGTAAGTAACTCTCTGATAATCCGAAGAATATGACTGCGACCTTTTTTCGGAGGAATAAACTTTTCGATAATATCCGAAAAGAAAATCACACCGATTTTATCGTTGTTGGAAATAGCAGAAAACGAAAGACAAGCGGCAATTTCCGTTATAAAATCGCGTTTTGACATATCCGTACTTCCGAAGTCCAAAGAGCCGCTGACATCAACAAGAATTATCACCGTAAGTTCCCTTTCTTCTTCAAAAACCTTGATATACGGGCGGTTATAACGTGCAGTAACATTCCAATCAATGTTTCTTACATCATCACCGTACTGATACTCTCTTACTTCGCTAAACGACATACCACGCCCTTTAAACGCACTATGATATTCGCCCGCAAAGAGATGATTGCTCAGTCCCCTTGTCTTAATTTCAATTTTCCTTACCTTCTTTAAAATATCGGAAGTTTCCATAATAATTATGCATTATGCATTATGAATTATGAATTATTTCTACGGTACTTGAACAGCGTTTAGAATTTCGCTAACGATTTCCTCAGTTGTAATATTCTGAGCTTCAGCCTCGTAACTCAATCCTATTCTGTGTCTTAACACAGCATGACAAACGGCTTTAACATCTTCGGGAATTACATAACCCCTTCTTTTGATAAAAGCGTATGCTTTGGCTGCCTTAGCAAGCGAAATGCCCGCACGCGGAGATGCTCCGTAACTGATAAGTTCTTTAAAATTAGAAAGTTGATAATCTTCCGGTTTTCTTGTAGCCGAAACAATATCAACGATATATTGTTCAATTTTTTCTCCGATATAAACCTCTTTTACAATTTCTCTTGCACGGACAATATCTTCAGAGGTGAGGATTTGCTCAGGTTTAGGAAATTCGCCGGTAATATTCTGACGGATAATAAGTTTTTCTTCGTCTTTTTTCGGATATGAAACGATAATTTTGAGCATAAAACGGTCTACTTGAGCCTCAGGCAACGGATATGTACCTTCCTGTTCGATAGGGTTTTGAGTTGCCAAAACAAGGAACGGGTCGTCAAGTTTGAAAGTTTGTTCGCCAATAGTTACTTGATGCTCCTGCATAGCCTCCAAAAGTGCACTCTGAACTTTAGCAGGGCTTCGGTTGATTTCGTCCGCCAAAATAAAATTAGCGAAAACAGGACCTTTTTTTACAACAAATTCCTCATTCTTCTGAGAATAAATCATCGTACCTAAAAGGTCGGCCGGCAAAAGGTCCGGCGTAAACTGAATACGGTTGAATTTAGATTTGACTATTTGGGACAAAGTTTTGATTGCTAATGTTTTAGCCAATCCGGGAACACCTTCCAAGAGAACGTGTCCATTGCTTAAAAGTCCGATTAAAAGTCCCTCGGTTAATTGTTTCTGACCTACGATAACTTTACCCATTTCCATGGTAACGAGGTCAATAAATGAACTTTCCTTACTAATTCTGTCGTTAAGTTCTTTAATATCAACAACTTGTGTCATGTCGTAAATAATTATTTTTTATCAACGCAAAAATAATCAAACAACGTTTTCAATGCAATAGTTTTTATAAAATTTGATTGAAATTAACTTTTTTTAAAAGTGTTTCGGCTTAAAATATACTTAACCCGACTATGCTTGGAAATTATATTAAAAGGAATTAATTTTGCCGCAACTTTTTAAACTTTTTTAATCTTGATGCAAAGTTCAGAAAATACGACACAAATATCTGAGGCATTGGAAGTTGCAACAAAAGCCGGATACATACTTTTGGAAAACGGGGCAGAGATTTCGCGCGTAGAAGAAACGATGAACCGCATTGCAAAATATTTCGGCGTAGACTCAGGAAATTATTTTGTGCTAAGCAACGGTATATTTGCTACCGGCAATTCACGAAAACTTAAAAACAAAAATCCGAACTCTCAGTCAGAACAATTTGCGGACGTAAAATACATTCCAATAAGGGGTTCAAGACTTGACAAAGTAGTAGAAATCAATCAGTTGTCAAGAGACATCGAAGCAGGAAAATACACGATAGAAACTGCGGAGAAAAAACTTGAAGAAATCAACAAAATTCCTCCCGTAAAAGGTTGGTTTCAGATTTTGTCGTCGGGAATCGGCAGCGGATTTTTTTGTTCGATTTTCGGAGGCGGCTTGCAAGACTGTTTGGTATCTACAATCGCGGGGCTTATCCTTTGGATATTCGTCCTAAAAATAAGCGGCACCCATATTTCAAAACTTTTCGGAAATATGGTCGGCTCAATTATCGCAACCTCTGTTTGCATAGTGTCAATAAAACTCGGACTCGGAGTAAGTTTGGGACATACTATAATAGGTGCAGTAATTCCGCTTGTCCCGGGCGTTGCCTTTACAATCGGAATCCGCGACATTGTGGGCGAAGATTATTTGGCGGGCACAACAAGGCTCGTTGATGCAAGCGTTGTTTTCTTCGGAATCGCAATGGGAGTTGCAGTAACATTAATCGGATTTAGCAAGTTTTTAGGAGGGCTTGAATTATGACGGAAGAATTTGATATGATAACCCAAACCGTTTGGTTTCAAATGATTTCTGGATATTTCGGAACAATAGCCTTCGCTATATTATTCGGAGTTCCTAAAAAATTTTGGAACACGGGCGGCATTGTCGGCTCTGCGGGTTGGACAGTAAATATTTTGCTCGCCCGTTATGCGAACTTTACACCGTTTGAATCAAATTTCTGCGCCTCCGTTGTGATAACTTTTTTATCAAGATGCTTTGCCGTGATAAAAAAATGTCCGGTTACAGTCTTTAGAATCAGCGGCTTGTTGCCTTTAGTTCCGGGCGTTGGAATTTATTGGACAATTTATTATATGGTCTCTGACAATTTTTCAAAAGCCTTTGACACAGGATTGACGGCTGTGAAAGTTTTAGTGGCAATAATACTCGGAATGGTCATCGTTTCAGGAATTCCGAACAAATTTTTCAAGGTTCTAAAAAAATAATCCGAATTATGCTTGGGAACAACCCCACGGCATAATTCTGTTCAAAATACTTTTATGCTTTTTCTAAAAAAAAGCATAAAAAAAAGAGAGCCCTTAAAATAAGAACTCTCTTTAAAACCAAAAATTAACCTAAAACAAACTAATTAACCTAACAAAACTATGAAAAATATATATTCTTTTCATTTCCTATATATTAAAACCTTGAGCATCAAATTTTAGATTCTTTTTAAAAAGGAGTGTTGTTATCACAACAACACCCCCAATACAAATAACAACCTAAAATCAAACTATTAACTCAAAAAATTTTAACATTTATAATTAAATCAACATGAAATGTTCCTTGATTATTACACTGCAAAGTAACAGCTTTTTTTTTATCTGTGCAAATTTTTAAGCAAGTTTTTTTTCTAATTTTAATTTTTTTAACATTCAGAAATATTACTCGCTAATTATCAGAGAGTTACATACTATTCAATCCACGCTCCAATGAAGCCAAATGAAATTTTTTCTTTACATTTTGGAGTCAAAATCTCAAAAACAGCTGCATTTTTCAGCGAAAAACCCTCCTTAGAATCTCCAGAAAACTCATTTGGAGAGAAACTTGGATAATTTCCATGCAAAAAAACAGTTGGAAAAGGTTTCAAATCTTTCAAATTTATTTCCACTAATTCTTGATTTTTTTCGGTTTTAACCTCTTTCATAAACGTAAATCCCGAATTATCAACAAAACCGATTCTTAAAGTTTGCGGCTCTGAAAAAGGCTGAAACATCAGTTTCAATTTTTCAACATTTTTCCTACCCTCAGTCCGAGACTCGATTATACCCCGTATATCTTTGAAAATAAACGCTGCTGATTCAATATCAGGCTCACAGTAAACATAAAGCGCATTTTGATAAAACGGCATATTAATTACTTTTTTAACGGAAGATTTGTTTCTACCGCGGAAAAACCTCACTGAAAGATTTTCATCGTCAGAGGCGGAAGAAACCAAAAGTATTTTGTCGTTTTTATCAACTATATGTGTAGAATAAAAGTTTTTCTCATCGGCGTCCCACTCCAAAGGATTTCCCTGATATTCAGACGGATAAGTGATACATTTTCCACCGCTGTAAACCAAAATATAATATCCGAACACTCCCCAATAATACCAATTTTCAGGAATTTCTACGGAATAATCATAATACGAAATTTTGTCCATTTTAATTGACTTGTTATCACTCCTCCAAAACGAAATATTAGATGGATAAACAACCAGAGAATCAACAACTTGAGGAGATACAACACTCGCTTTCAAAACCAAAGCAGACCCATTTTCATGGACGAGTTTCGGAGAATGTATCAAATAAACTTTATCAACATTAGTTTCAGGCGCAAAAAATTCCGAAACTTTAATATTATTATATCGAAAATCCCTTGAAATATTAGTTTTCGCTTTTTGAGATTTCAACAAATAAACTCCGGGCATGAAAGATATTTTATCATTAATCAATTTAAAATCAGCTTTTTGTGATATTTTTTCGATTTTAAAATTATCGCCCAAATCCTCCAAAGAAATTTTCATCTGACGGTAATCAGAAATCAAAACGCCGACTTTTCTTTTGAGCGACGGCTTTTTAAACGGGTCATTTACAATCACTTGATCGGGCAAAATCTCCAATCTCCAAACTCCTTTGTCCAATTTGTCAAGAAAATATGCGCCCGTACCATCGTATTCAACAACTTTTGAACTGCCCAAACCGCAAATCTCTTTCAATTTTTTAGCATTAACGGGAGAAATATCGTTGGAATTTGTATAAAAAAACTTTTCTTCTGTATTATAAGCAGCAAGATTTCGTCCGTAACTAACTGTTGCTCCGTAAAATACAGTATCATTAGGATATTTTTCAAATTTTGCATACAAAGGAACGGTTTTGGAGAGTTCTGCGGCAATTTTCATTCCGATAGCCTTGCCGGGAGTATAAAGTAAATTTAAATAATGTGTCTGATAATCAGTATTATAACAAGCCAAAAATGTTGCATCGTATGCAAATTGCGTTATCCACTGAAAACCTGCTGAACGAAAACTTCTAATCACAGCCGGATAAAGGTAGTTTTGAAGAACATCGCCCGGATCAAATTCATAAATGACTTTAGCCTTATTTTTAAAACCATCAACATCTTGAAAATCAATGCTATAATTATCAACATACGGCAAATAATTAAAACTCAACTCGCCGCCCGAAACCAAACCCGTAGGATACCATTGATAAGTTCCTGCGTCAATTTCCGTTTTAAAATATGCACCTACAAAATCATGGTTATGGCTAACATTATAAAAAATAGGCTTATTATAACCTATTGATTTTAAGGCTTTTATCATAGAATTAATATAATTTTCCGTTTCCTCCATAGACTTTGCATGACAAGGTTCGTTGTTAATTTCAAACGCAACGATGCAAGTATCTGACAAATAGGATTTTCCCGTAAAACTATTAACGTGTTTTGCGAGTTGCGAAATATAGTTTTGTTGCGCTTTAACAGCCTGACTGTCAGAATGAACCGTACATTTATCATAGTAATACGAAAAACCGTCAGTTTTTTGATTTCGTTCGGGATAGCCATTGCCGAAATTGGTTTGCGCCGTAAAAACAATATCAATACCGCGCTCCTCAAGTTTTTTCACCAAATAATCCAAAAGCCTAAGATGCTCGTTTTCAATGAGATTGCCCTCTTTGTCCGAAATTTCAACGTCCCACAAATGAAGACGAAAAGCGTTGAAACCAAGCCGTGCAAAATGATAAACATCATTATCAATCTCTTTATAACGGTCTACTCCCAAATAATCCGCCGCACGAAAAGAATGTGCAAAAGGCAAAGTATAATTAGTTCCACAATACGAAACTTCTGCGCCGGTACTTGTTCTGCGCAAAACGCCCTGATTATCAACATATAACGGAGCAGTTTTAGTTTTTTGAGCAAAACATGAAACTCCGATTAAAACTGATAATGTAAAAAGTGTTATTTTCTTCATGCTATTTTTAGTACTAATTTAAAAATGATTTTATAATTTTGGAGTTTCAAATTTATAAAAACAAAGCAAAAAAATGAAAAAATTTTTAATTGTATTGATTTTCAGCGTTTTTTCATTGACCTTAACAGCGCAATCAGAAACTACGCTTTTGGACAAACTTTCATCACTGAAAGGAATTTCGGACATCGAAAAACTCGATTCAAAAAATTATTCCGAAAAATATGTAATGTTTATTGAACAAAATATTAACGGTAATTCACCAGAAAATGGAACGTTCAAGCAAAGAGTTATTGTAGGTTTTAGAGGTTTTGACCGTCCGACAATCCTCGTAACGGAAGGTTATTCAGCCTCTTACGCTACCCGTGAAAGATACCGTGAAGAATTGTCAGAGCTCTATAACGCCAATCTCGTCGTTGTTGAACACAGGTATTTTGAAAAATCAGTTCCACAGCCAACGAACTGGAATTTCATGACGATTGAAAACTCCGCTAACGACTTGCATCACGTAAGAGAAACTTTCGGTAAAATCTTCACAAAAAAATGGGTGGCAACAGGCATTTCAAAAGGTGGTTCAACCTGCACTTATTACCGCGCATTTTATCCTAACGACGTAGATGCTACGGTTGCATACGTTGCTCCGATAAGCCACGCAGTTATTGACGGCAGACACGAAAAATTTCTCCTCAAAAAAGTCGGAACAAAAGAGGAACGGGAAAAAATTAAAGACTGTCAAGTCGAATTTATGAAACGTAAATCCAAAATACTCAATATGTTAGATACTTTTTCGGTAAATCATAATTATCACTATTACGTTCCGCTTTCTCAGGTTTACGATTATATGGTATTGGAATATGAATTTTCGCTTTGGCAATGGGGAACACCTGTTTCGACAATTCCCTCAAAAGGAGAAAGCGATATTGTTTGGTTCAAATATATCGTTGATATGGTAGGCCCGGATTATTTTGCAAGCGAATCCGATAACACACCGTTTTTCTATCAAGTACTCAGAGAGTTCGGTTATTACGGTTACTCACTCAAAAATATCAAAAAATACACGGATTTAAAAGATACCAAACACTATGTCAGGGACATAATGGTTCCCCAAGAAATGCGTAACACAGAATTTGACAAAACTGTTTACAAATTTACAGAAAAATATCTCAAAGAAAACGATCCGACTTTGATTTTCATTTACGGAGAAAACGATCCGTGGACAGCCTCAGGCGTAGCAGGTTGGCTCAACTGCAAGAAAAAACAAAATATGGCGGTTTACGTTCAGCCGCGCGGCAGTCATCTTTCAAGGATTTCCAACATGCCGCCTGAAATGAAAAAACAAATTACTGATAAATTAGATAAGTGGTTGAAATAATAAAAAAAGAGGTTGTCTAAAAAGTTGGAGTGCGGGCTTTCAGCCCGCCTTTACAAGCATTTGCAGGCAAGGATGCCTGCGTTCTAATACCACTTTTTAGACAACCTCTTTTTTTTATGGTCAAAACTTTTTTGCCCGTCAAAAAATTTTCCTTAACTTTGCCTTGAAGTTTAATTAATAACTTAATCATTATGAAACAACTGCTAACTATCTTATTCACAACTTTTTTCGCGCAGGCAATATTTGCGCAGACGACAATTACAATCCAAGCCGAAAACGCGGCGGAAAAATTTGCAAAACTTTCCGTCGGGGAGTACAATATTGTTGTCAAAGGCGATTTGAAAGGGAAAAACGAGTGGTATTATGATGAAAATAACCATAAGCCAATTGGAATGTGGAAGATAGAAAATATATCCTATCGCAACTTTGAATCATTAAAAATCAACATTTTGGATTTGTCGGGAGTAATAGGTTTAGACAGCATAAAAAGCGATATTATCTATGCTATGTGGTATTACGAAAATCAGAAAGAGTTTGGTGCTTATTATGAATTTCCACCAATATCAAAATTGATTTTGCCAGACAATATGGTGTATTTTAATACAAGCGAAGCGTTTAAAAATGTGGATGAAGTTATTGTTTCACCAAACAGCAAGAACTTCAAAATGCAGGATAAATTTCTATTGTCAAAAGACGGTAAGGAATTGTATTATTATAAATTTACAAGCGGCACGTCATTGCAAATTCCTGACGGAGTGGAGAAAATTAAATACAATTCCATTTGTGGTTGGTCTGATGATACCGATACCATAGAGGTTAACTTGTCTAAATCGGTTAAAGAATTGGATAGCAATTGTTTTAAACATGATTTGTTTCAAATGGTAATTCCTAAAAATGTAAAAAATATTTCCACAGGTAATTATCATAATATTCGCGATATTTCCAAAGACAACAAGTATTACACGATGGAGAATGGTGTTATTTATAATAAGGATAAAACCACACTGCTTTACGTCGGTAATATAAAAGGCACTTTTGTGATTCCGTCCGGGGTAAAAAAAATTGAACAATATGTTTTTTATAAAGATTCAGAGAACGAAGATTCTGTGGAGTCTATTGTACTGCCCGAAACTTTGGAATTTATAGATTCTCGTGCATGTTCTTATGCTTATAGAATGACTAGTGTTAATATCCCCAAAAGTGTCAAATGGATAGGCTGTTATAATTTTAAAGGGTTTGATATTAAAGAAATTGGAGATGCTAATAATTGGTATTTCACCACCAATGAAGCCGATTGGTTGAAACGACAAAACGGCGTGCCAGTATCGGTAATTCTGCAAGAAAAGGATTCTGAAAACGGTGATAATTTAAATCAAATATTGGAGAAAGGAATTTGGTACAAGAGGACACATATAACGGAATATGACGAAACTATGTCTGAGGACAATATGGAATATGCAAGTTGGTACGACCCTAAAAAGTCCGATATAAAAGAACCTCATCGTATAAGGGATGTTGAATCACTTGATGGAGGATATGAAGAAATATTTTTTATGTGCCCATTTTTTTACAAACTTGACTAACTATGTATCTGCATAAAGGAAAGTAAAATGCCTTGTCAAATTTTATTTTGCAGATTTAGCGAATTATCAGCCGCGAAAATCAGTTTTTGCACTTTTCGCAAATTTTTTTAAGCCTAAAACTGCGCTTTTCGCAAAATTTTCACTTTTTCTTTTGTTTTGCCTGCATAAATAAAATTTGCTTACACAAACTGAGCGAAATACACCGGCAGACAACTTGTATTGCCATCCTTGTGATAGTCTTTTGTGTACAGCAAAATCCTGTCGCTTATCCGTGACGAAAATTTTTCGCAAAAGGCATCCAACGATTTATGCGTTTTGTAGCCGGACGATTTCACTTCTACCGGCACCAACTTACTGCCCCGCGAAAGCAGAAAATCAACTTCGTAATTATGATTGTTGCCGTCAGGAAAAGTATAATAATACAACTCGTTGCCGGCGGTGCGGAGAATCTGAGCCGTCAGGTTTTCATAAACATAACCTAAATTAGCATCGGTCTTGTCGGAAAGAAGTTTTTGATACACAACGTTTTCTGTATAGTCTTTATCCCAAAACGCCAACGTAAGAAAAAGTCCTGTATCGTTGACAAACATCTTATAACGGCTATAATCCTTGGAAAGAGCCATGCCGACTGCCGGATCTGAGGCGTGGTATGCGATATTGACAACCATGCTGTCAGCCATGTCTTTTATGACGGCAATAACGGAGTCGGTAATGCGGCTTTCGGTCGCCGATGAAATCATAAACCTGTTGGCATTACCAGTGAGTTGCGCCGGAATATTCATAAACATCTGCGAGGCTGCACCGGAAATATCAATTTTTCTGAAATCATCGTCATATAGTTGAATTATTTCCCGCTTTTTCTCGTCAACCTGTTGTAAATTATTGGTATTCAGATAAGTATCAACGGCTTGCGGCATACCGCCCACAACCATGTAAAGCCGCAAATCCCGCATCCACTGACGGTGAACAGCCTGCCCCATAGGACGTTTCATCTCAAACGCGCTACGCATGAATCCGCCCGTATTTTCATCACCCATAGCCGTCCTGAACTCTTCAAAATCCATCGGATAAAGTGTCAGCCGTGTCTCCTCCGACGGAATAAGTATGTTTTGAACGTTTTTCTTAATCGAAAGCAAAGAACCAGTCTCAATAAAATCATATCTGCCGTCTTTTACAAGATATTTAATTGCCTGACGAGCAGCGGGTTGAAACTGAACTTCATCGAAAATTACAACAGATTCCCTTTTATAAAGCGTTGTGTGAAAGAGGTTTTGCAGCCTGAAAAAGAAATAGTCCAAGTCCCTCATATTTTCAAAAAGTTCATTGACTTCACCTGAGGACTGCGCAAAATCAATGAGAATGTATGATTTGTATTCGTTTTGGGCGAAAAATTCAGCGAGGGTGCTTTTGCCCACCCGCCTTGCGCCTTTTATCAGCAAAGCAGTTGAACCATTGCGCTCGGTTTTCCACTTTAACATTTTGTCGTATAATTTCCTCTTAAAAATCATAATTGTTTTCGCATTAAAAATCAGGCAAATATACAACCTTTTGCAGTTTTCGCAAAATTTTTTCAGCCCAAAACTGCAGTTTTCGCAAAATTTTTTCAGCCTGAAACTGCACTTTTCGCAAAATTTTCACAATTTCTTTTGTTTTATATGTACAAAAAAAATAATGCATTGGACGAAATTTTTTTCGCCCGTTGCATTATTTTTTAGACAATTATTTTTTTAGTCCCTTACTTTTTTCAAAACCATAACCGTTCTATTAACGTTGTAAATCGAGAGAACATAGTGTCCGTCTTTTTCCATTGAGAAAAATTCCGTTGAATCATCCACACGGTTGAAACCGCCGAATTTTTCGTCGTCAGAGTTCAAAATTATCTTGTAAACACCTGCCTCGGGAATGTAGAACGTATAATCGGGAATACAAGCCGTCGGGTGAAAATTGAAAACAAATATTAATCCGCCTTTCTTTTCAACTATCGTGTGATTGTATTCGTCCATGTTAAGTTGCTGACCATAAAGATCTTGCATTACAGGATATTCTTTTATAAGATTGATTAACGCCTCGTCAAAATCGTTCAAATAATGATATTTAAGATAAGGAGCATCCATGAGCGACCACAAACGGCGGGCGTGTTTGTAACTCCAACCGTTGCCCTCGCGCGGAAAATCTATCCATTCAGGGTGTCCGAACTCGTTACCCATGAAATTCATATAAGCCTGTCCGCCGTTAACAATCGTAAAGGCACGAATCATTTTATGAAGGGCAATTCCACGGTCAATGATAAGGTTCTGACGGTTTGTAGCCATGTCAAAATACATCTCTTTGTCCATCAAACGGAACGCAATCGTTTTGTCGCCCACTAACGCTTGGTCATGACTTTCAGCGTATGCAATAGTACGAACCTGCGGCAAACGATTGTTAAGAACGTTCCAAAGTTGATAAACATTCCATTGATCATCAGACTGCTCTTTAAGAATCTTAATCCAAAAATCCGGAATACCCATGCCAAGACGGTAGTCAAAACCGAGACCGCCTTCCTCAACGGGACATGTTAAACCCGGCATACCCGAAACATCTTCCGCAATAGAAATTGATTCAGGATTGATGATTTTCATCAATTTGTTAGCGAGTTGAAGATACGTAACAGCGTCAAATTCAACACCGTCGCGGAAATACTTATATTGGTCAAAACTGTCAATATTACCGTGATGGAAATACAACATTGAAGTTACACCGTCAAAGCGGAAACCGTCAAAATGAAATTCTTCCATCCAATAGCGGATATTTGAAAGCAAAAACTGAATAACTTCGTTTTTACCGTAATTAAAAAGTTTTGAATCCCACTGCGGATGGTCGCCTCTGCCGCCAGGATGCGTGTAAAGGTCATCAGTTCCGTCCAAACGGTTAATGCCCTCTGTTGTATTCTTAACAGTATGAGAATGAACAATATCCATTATGACACGAAGTCCGTTTTCATGAGCGGTTTTAATAAGGTGTTTCAATTCTTCAGGCGTTCCGAACCTCGAACTCGGCGCAAAAAAGTTTGAAACATGATAACCGAAAGAGCCATAATACGGATGTTCGGCGATTGCCATTATTTGAATAGTGTTATAACCGCCTTTTTTAATATGCGGCAAAACATTTTCTTCAAATTCTTTGTAAGTTCCTACACCTTCTTTCTCCTGCCCCATTCCGATATGACATTCATAAATGAGCAAAGGCTCTGACGGATTAGGACGGAATTTTTTTCTCCCCCAAACAAAAGGTTTTTCAGGTCTCCAAACCTGTGCTGAAAATATTTTCGTAACATCGTCCTGAACGGCACGTGTAGTATAAGCGGGCAAACGGTCGATAATTGAATCGTCAGCACCGTGAACTATGATTTTGTAAAGCGAACCGTGAACGAATGTTTTTGAATAAGTTTTGTCATCTAAAAAAATCTCCCAAATACCGTTTTCTTTTTTTACAAGCGGATTTTTGTAACGATCCCACTTGTTGAAATCACCAAAAAGAAAAATCTCTTTTGCGTTAGGAGCCCATTCGCGTAAATACCAGCCCTTGTCTTCTTCGGAATAATTAAGACCCAGATATTTATATTGACCAGCAAAATCTACGAATGTCGGATAATAACTTTCAAGTTCTTTGAATTTAGCAAGATACCTATTGTAACGTGCTATAATATCGTCTTTTACAGGGTCGAGCCAGTGGTCATCCATAATGGACAAATGAACAGGCTCTTGAGTCGTTTGAACTACGGAAGTTTCTGTTTTTTTGTTTTTTATTGGCGTTTTAGCCGTTTTAGATGATTGTCTTACCATAATAACTATAATTACATATAATAATTTAATTTGAGCGAAATTAAAAACAAATTACGAAAATAAAAAACTTTTTTTTAATATTTTTGCAATAATAGTTCAAAGGCAACGTTTTAAATAGTGTAAGGCAAATAAAAATATTAATTAACTAAAACTTCAGATGCCTATGAATGAAAGTTACCCAAAGAAAAATTATTCAAAAAATTACATTTCGCTCGACGGATTTCACCGTTTGACCCGTGAAGTAGAAACCATGGAGAAAGAGGTTTTTACAAAAGTTGACAACTTAAAACTGTCGCCGAGCAAGGAAACATTAAAGAAGATTTTTTCCTTCTTGTAATTTATAAAGAATAAAGAAACATAACATTTTTTTAGGGCTGCTTGAAAAAGGCAGCCTTTATTTTTTTAGAAATTATTTTTGAAATATTCCATATATTCCAAACCTTTTTTAACATAATCGGGGTCATAAGTAAGATGTTTGCCGCTTTTAGGAATCGGGCGTCCCGTGTTATGAATATGAAAAGCATCGCCGTAACGGGCTTGTCTGATGTAATCACCGTATGTTTTATCAATCCAAAAAACGCCCCAATACAAAGAATTAGCACCGCGTAAGTCCTTGATTTTCACATCCAAATGCAAACATTTATAACCCATTAATTGGAAAGGACCCCAAGAGGATGCCAAATTTATCAACGCCTCATCGGAGGCATCGGCAATATCCTTGTACGAAATATTTTCAAGCGAGGCCTGAGAATGTTCCTGAATAGCTTTCAATTTCTGATAAATACCTTTTTCAAAACGCGGCGGCACGTCTTTTCTGCCTGAAGATTCCAACATTATAAGTGCCATCAAATATTCTTTTGACAAATCGAATTGAACAGATAAAATTTTAATTTCCTTACCGTAATTAGCGATTGCAGCATCAAAACCGCCCTTTGAATCCTCAGAAGACGAAATAGGTAAATTACAATTTCTAAAATACAAAAACAGTACAATAAACAAAGCCGCAAAAAAAACGATTTTTAAGACTCTGCTACCTTTTTTCCTTTTGAAATCTCTTGAAAGAGAATATTTTACCCGTTTCAAATATTTGATTTTCGTTAATAGAGAATTGTAAAATCCAGCCATTTTTTTTAACAAAAGATTTATTTGCAAATATAATAAAAATTCTACAAATAAAAAAACGCTGCCTTTTAAATAATCAAAAGCAGCGTCCTCATTTTTCTTTGTGGGAAGTGATGGATTCGAACCACCGAAGTCGTAGACAACAGATTTACAGTCTGCCCCATTTGACCGCTCTGGAAACTTCCCGTTCCTTATTTTTGCGCTGCAAAGGTAAAAAGGATTTTTATAATATCCAAATTTTTTTTGATAAAATTTTCATTTTTTTTACCTTTGCAAAAAAATTAATTGAAAATGAGCATATTAAAAAAATTTTTTAACCGTCTTAACAATTCGCCACTGACTTACATCGAAAAAAAAGACAAACGACAAGTTATAACATTGATTATCACGATTTTAATAGTATTTTCAGCGACAAAAATTTACCAAGTAACCGCCGCTAAAAACACACTGAATTTATCCCCGAAAGAAGAAGCGTTAGCCTTACAAAGACTTGACAGTCTTAATGTTATGTACGCCCAAAAATTAAAATCCGATACTCTTAACCGTTTGGATTTATACATCGCAAACCGTTACGATACCCTTAAACTTTTTAAATTCAATCCAAACTCCGCAAGCGAAAAAGATTTGCAAAAACTCGGATTAACAGAAAAACAAATCGCAAACTTAATAAATTACAGAAAAAACGGCGGTATTTTCAAAACAGAAAACGATTTCAGAAAACTCTACGGACTAAGAACAATGCAGTTCAATTTCTTACGCGAATATCTGTGTTTCAACGACTCAACAGCCCCACAACCACTCTCAAAAGAAAAAACCGAAGAAAAATATTTCGATTTCGATCCAAATTTCTTAACCCGTGAAGAAATGTACAAACTCGGTTTCTCAACCAAACAAATCGAATCGTTCATGAAACAAAAAGACGAAAAAAATTGGAAATTCTATGTCAAAAAAGATTTCGCATACGTCTATTTCATAGACGAAAAAAAATACAAAGAATTGGAAAAATATATCAAAATAGATCTAAACAAACTCTTCAACGGTAAAAAACTTTACGACCTCAACCTCGCTAACGAAGACGAACTATCTCAAGCCGGATTCTCTCACGCCGAAGCACAAAACATCATAACTTTCCGAGAAAAAGTCGGCTACTTCTACGCCACATGGCAACTCTCCGACTGCATAAAATACGACCGCGCTAACTCCCTCAAAACCAATGTCTACACCTGCCACAGCGTCGAACTCAAAAAAATAAATATCAACACCGCTGACGAAATAACTCTCCTAAACCACCCTTACCTCACAAAATTCCAAGTCTCTAAAATAATCGAAGCTCGTAACTCAAAACAATTCAAACACATAGCCGACCTCCAAACTCTTAACGCTTTCGACCAAAAAGACCTTAAAAAACTACAACATTACATTGAATTTTAAAGGGATGACGCCGCTCAAGCCGCGGGGGCTGTTCTTTCTTGAAAGAAAGAACCAAAGAACTTTTAATTATTTATCTTAAATGCGTTAGGGGCTGTGGTTTTAAGACCACAGCCCCTAACACATTTAAGATAAATTTTACAAAAGTTTTCCGGTTCCCTTTTTCAAAAGGGAACTGCCCCGCCGGCATGAGGCGTTATAACCCTAAAATGCAGCGTTTTTTGGTGTTCTTGGGAACGGGATAACGTCGCGAATGATTTGCATACCTGTTACGAAAAGGATTAGGCGTTCAAAACCGAGACCGAATCCGGCGTGAGGGCAAGAGCCCCATTTACGAGTTTCGAGATACCATTCGTATCCGTTAAGTTTCATATTGAGTTCGTTCATACGGTTAGTAAGTTTATCGTAACTTTCTTCGCGGACAGAACCACCGATGATTTCACCGATTGAGGGGAAGAGAACGTCAGTACCTTGAACGGTTTTGTTATCATCATTGATCTTCATGTAGAAAGATTTAATTTCTTTCGGGTAGTCAATCATGATAACGGGTTTTTTGAAATGTTCTTCAACGAGATAGCGTTCGTGTTCTGATGCTAAATCGACGCCCCAAGATACGGGGAATTCAAATTTTTTACCGTTTTTGATAGCCTCTTCCAAAATTTTGATACCTTCGGTGTATGGCAAACGGACGAAACTATCTTTTAGAATACCTTCCAAACGGGCGATTAAACCTTTATCAATCATATTGTTAAGGAATTGCAAATCGTCTTTGCAGTTATCCAAAGCCCATTTAACGCAGTATTTTATGAAATCTTCTTCCAAATCCATAAGTTCTTTGAGATCCATAAAAGCGATTTCGGGTTCTATCATCCAAAATTCAGCTAAGTGTCTGGGAGTGTTGGAGTTTTCGGCTCTGAAAGTAGGACCGAAAGTGTAAATTGAACCAAGAGCCGTAGCAGCAAGTTCGCCTTCCAATTGTCCAGAAACGGTCAAAGATGTTTGAGCGCCGAAGAAGTCTTGAGAATAATCTATTTCGCCCTCTTTGGTTTTCGGTAGATTTTTCAAGTCCAAGGTTGTAACTTGAAACATCTGACCTGCGCCTTCGCAATCGCTTGCCGTGATAAGCGGAGAGTTCCAATAATAAAAACCGTGCTGATGGAAATATGTGTGAATAGCCATCGCCATATTATGACGGATTCTGAAAACAGCTCCGAAAGTATTAGAACGCATACGAATATTAGCGTGTTCTCTCAAAAATTCCATTGAGTGGCCTTTTTTCTGAAGGGGATAATCCGAGCCTGCAACGCCATAAACTTCAATTGCAGTAGCCTGAACTTCAACACTTTGCTCTGCGCCTTGACTTTTTACTAAAGTACCTTTTACATTAATGCAGGCACCTGTTGTAATATCTTTTAAAATATTTTCGTCGAATTTTTCAACGTCCACTACGATTTGAACGTTTTTGATAGTAGAACCGTCATTTAATGCAATGAAATTAACGGCTTTGCTGCCGCGGCGGGTTCTGACCCAACCTTTAACATTAACCTCTGCGCCGTAATCTTCACGCTTTAAAAGGTCGATAACTTTTGTTCTCTCCATTTTAATTTGTTTACTAAAAATTTTTACGGCTGCAAAGATAACGGATTTTTCTCAAAATCAGAAAAAAAGTGAAAGAAAAATTTTGCAGTTATTTTAATTGTCATTAATTTAACCGCGTTAAATTTTACTATTATAATAAAGTGGACACTAATTTTAACACTGCGATTGCGCTTTTGCGCAGCGGAAAAACCGAAGAAGGACTTCAATTGCTTGAAACTTCCGAGGGTTCTCAAGAGAAAAAAAATATTGCGAAAGCCGAAATTTCTTATTATAAAAGTGAACTCAAAAATGCGATGTTTTGGGACGAACATTCTCTTGCCGCTGATAGTCAGTGGTACGACCCTTTGATTGTTGTTCAACATTTGCGTGCATACGTTTTGGCAGCCAAAGAGTTAGAATGTATCAGCAGGGCAAAAGAGTTTTTGGATTATTATATCAACGAAAAAAGAAAAGAATACGACGTGGTCGGTTTGCGTCCGTTCATCAATATTTATGAAAATGCGATGCTACGTTTGGACGGTAAAAAAGGCACGGACGAACCTTTGAAAATAAAAATCATAACGGAAAAATTTTCAAGCAATTCGGCGGAAATTTCAATCGGAAATTCTTCCACTAAAGAAAAAGCAAACACTATCAGCCATGCTCTTACAACAATGTGGAATACGGTTGAAACAGATTATGTATTAAACATTTACGAACAATATGCAGATTTTTTAACACTCGACGACCATCATATTTGGGCAGCAAGAAATTATATTAAACTCCAAAAAAACGAAAACGCAGAAAAAGCAATTATGCGTTGCGTTAAAATTTGGAAACCGACAGAAAATTTCACCGTTTTACCCATGAAATTCTTTCTGTTTAAGGACATTGCAGCATTTTTAACGCCTAAAATGAAACTCGAAATACTTTCAACAAAGAAAAATATTCAATAAATTTTTTTATGAAATACACCAATTTAATTTTATCAGCAGCACTTTTGACAGCACTTTCTGCGTGTCATAAAGATGATGAAGAAACGATTATAAACGAAATTCATGTTGATACGACTATCGTTTATAATCCGAGTTTTATAATCGAAGACCAAGAGGAGGTAACATCAGATTTCAAACCTCAGTTTTTGAACATCAAAGACAAGGTTGCAGTCTGTGCTTTAAGCAATTACGTGGAAGAAAGTGATGTTTCTTCAGGCATCGAAACATTAAAATCATGGGGGTTGGAAGTCATTGAAGCCCCAAATCTCTATTCCAAAGACGGAAGATATGCCGGAAGTCTGAAAGAAAGAATCAACGGTTTTCAGGAAATAATTGACAATGAAGAAATTAAAGCCATTTTCTTTGCCCGCGGCGGATACGGAGCAGCGCAAGTTTTACCGTTTTTGGACTGGGAAAAATTCAAAAAAAGTCCCAAATGGATTATCGGTTACAGCGACGTAACGGCCTTGCACATCACTTTGAACAATATGGGTTTTGAATCGGTTTTAGGTCCGATGATGAGAGGTTTCAACAACGATTCGGAAAGTAACAAACGCCTAAAAAATATGCTCTTCGGCACTGAGGAAGAAATTTCAATCGCCACTAATTCCAATTGTATCAGCGGCAAAGCCTCGGGCAGACTCATCGGCGGCAATTTGTCAATAATTTATAGTCTTAGCGGTACGGCTTTTGACCTTAACACCAAAAATTCGATACTTTTTATTGAAGACACCGGCGAGGCTAACTACTCGGTAGACAGAATGTTATTAAACCTCAAGCAATCCGGCAAACTTGAAAATTTGAAAGGCGTTATAATCGGAGAATTTATCGGCGGAACGCAAGGCAACGACCAACCACTGAATGAAATTTTTTCAAAATATTTTTCTCCGCTCAACGTGCCCGTCGTTTACGGCATTCCAAACGGTCATGACACTAAAAACTATCCTTTGATTTTAGGTTCAAAAGTAACGATAGAGGTCAATGAAAATCAATCGAAAATAACTTTTGATAACAATCAAGCCATCTAATAAAAAAAAGGGTGTTAGAAAAAAATGTTTTTTCTCCTAACACCCTTTAATTTTTTTTCACAAAATGACTATTTAATTTTTTTCAAATTCACTTCGATTTTTTTATCGTTCTTATCAACCGTAAGTTTAAGATAATCGTATGAATCGCCAAGACGTTTAAGACTGCCGATATAATTAAAATCACTACCCTCAGCACGCATATAAAGCGCAGTATCATTTTCGATTTTATAATCCGCCGAATAAGGCAACGTTACTTTGCCTTTCGAGAATTGTTTGATTAATTCCGATGCAATAGCTGAAGCATCAAGTATGGCTTTTTCTTTTTCAAACTGAACCGTTAAATCAAGTTGCGAAAATAACATCGAGGAAAACATATCCGAAGATATGCTGTTCTTAGCCTTCATTTCATCTTCCATTAAAGAAGTAAGCGGACTCATATCAATTTCATAACGCCCTTGAAGTTCCTCTTTAACGGAACTACCGCCATTAGAACAAGCACTGACAACAAAAATCAATGCACTAATTAAAATTGTAAATAATCTTTTCATATTATTTCTTGATTTGTTGATACACCAAATTTTAATTCAAGACTACTCCTGAACCACCAAAGTTCTATGAACATTGGAATAATCAAGCGGAGATTTGTCTTTAAGATATTCGATAAGACAATCAGCACTCGTTTTGTCAAGGATTTTGCCTTCACGGTTTTTCAAAAACGTAATCGAAACCACGTAATTGTTGCAAGCAAAGGAATATAATTTATTTTTTTTCAAAGGTTTGCCTCTCTCATCAAGAACCGATATATTCTTTACTTTTTTCGGATCGTTTTTATCAACAATCAAAACGTAACTTACACCCGAAGTATAACATTCAATCATTTCATCGCTTTCACGACAATCCACAATCAATTGTTCGATTTCTGAACCCCTCAATTTAAAAACAACCATTCTGTTGCCGAAAGGATCCAACATGAAAGCATCTTTCAAAGTAAAATCACCAGCCTCTTTTGAACTTAACCTTACACCGCCACCGTTCTGAAGTACAATTTTCGTTTTGGAACCGTAACGCTGACCGTCAGAAACAAAAGCACCCATTGAAGTATAATCGTTAATCGGTTTAGCCAATTTTCCGACAACCTGATTCAAATAAGGATTTTTAGAATATTCAGCAACAATATCCTCAAGTTTTTGACTGTGTTGAGTAGTCTCAAGAATGGAAATCAGTTTAGAGGATTTGCTTATAACCTTGCCGTCTTCAACAACAAAATCCACCAAAGTACAATATTGCATTTTGTTTTTGCTCTGAGTAATCAAAACACCGTTTACAAAAGTGTTGGCAGGAACCAAAGTGTGAGTATGTCCGCCCAATATAGCATCCAACATAGGAAGATTTTGCGCTGAAATTTTGTCCTGATCTATACCGTTATGAGAAAGCAAAATCTCAATTTCACATTGTTTTCTTACAATGTCAGCATATTTTTCGGCAGCTTTCTGAGGATCGCTCCATATCAAGCCCCTAACATTATCAGCCAAACAATCAGGAATGCCCCTTTGATTAATTTGCAAAATACCTATAACACCGACTTTAACGCCGTCAACCTCAAAAATTTTGTACGGATCAAGTTTGAAACCCATTGAATCCGGAACTGTAACATTAGCACAAAGATACGGAAAATTAGAACGTTCAGCTTGCTTTTTGAAACCCGAAATTTTAGCATCAAATTCATGATTTCCCAAAGCAGAGGCGTTTACCCCGAAAGCATTCATAACCTCAGTCATTGGTCTTGAAGGCTCTTCATACATATCGTTAACAGGATTTCCCGTGCGATTGTCTCCGGCACTCAAAACCAAAAGGTTAGGATTAAGAGCCCTTAATGAATCAATAACACCGCCTAATGCCGCAGCTCTGTCCAAATATGCGTGCATATCATTAAGAGCCAAAACCTGAACGGTTTTTCTCTGCGCCTGAGTCTGCATAGCCGCCAAAAGCAGCAACGAAAATAATAAGTAAACTCTTTTCATATCAATTAATAACGTTATTAAAAATTTTTCTGACAAATTTAGATTTTTTTTCGTTATCTGCAAAAAAACTTTTTTATCTAAAAAAACATTTCTAAATTTGCTATACCATTACTTTAATTGTAACTACAAATGAAAATAAAATTAGCGATAATGAATTTTCTCCAATTCGCTGTCTGGGGAGCATACCTGACTTCGATGGGAACATTTCTGTCTCAAAACGGATTCGGAGATAAAATCGGAACTTTTTATGCGACACAAGGTATTGTGTCATTGTTTTTTCCGGCACTTTTAGGCATGGTGGCAGACAGATTTATTCAAGCGCAACGGCTCTACATTATCTGTCATCTTTTAAGTGCGATGAGTATGCTTTCTGCCGGATATTTCGGACTCGGTGAGATAAATCTTCCGGCGATGTACACAAGTTTCTTTTTCGGAATAGGATTTTATATGGCAAGTCTTTCTCTGTCTTATTCCGTGGCTTACAATGCGTTGGACAAATCGGGAATGGATACGGTAAAAGATTTTCCACCGATAAGAGTTTGGGGAACAGTAGGTTTTATAGCAACAATGTGGACTGTGGATTTATTGAAATATCAAGATAGTGCCATGCAATTTGTAATTTCAGGACTCATCGGAATAGTTTTAGCACTTTATGCTAACATTATTCCTAAATGCGAAATCAAAGATACTTTAGAGAAAAAATCTTTCGCTTCAATGCTCGGTCTTGACGCTTTTAAATTATTCAAAGACAAGAGAATGGCAATGTTTTTCATATTTTCGATGCTTTTGGGTGTTGCACTTCAAATCACTAACAGTTATGCAAATCCGTTTATAAGAAGTTTTGAAAATATTTCGGAATTTGCAGATACTTTCGGGGTAAAACACACTAACATTTTGATTTCGCTCTCACAAGTTTCGGAAACGTTATGTATTTTGTTGATACCGTTTTGTTTGAAACGTTTCGGAATAAAAAGAGTAATGCTTATCGCCATGACGGCATGGGTTTTAAGATTTTTGTTTTTCGGACTCGGAAATCCCGGCAGTGGTGTTTGGCTGTTTATTCTCAGCTGCATTGTTTACGGCGTTGCTTTTGACTTTTTCAATGTTTCGGGTTCGCTTTTCGTTGACAAAGAAACCGATAAAAAAATACGCTCCTCGGCACAAGGTTTGTTTATGTTAATGACTAACGGTATCGGAGCAACAATCGGTACATTAATCGCTCAACACATCGTAAACATAAATGTTTACTCTAAAACTCAAGCGATGGACATCTGGCAAGGTTGGCAAAATTCTTGGTTTATATTTGCCGGATATGCCTTACTGATAACAATTTTGTTCGCAATTTTCTTCAAATACAAACACAAGGAATAAACAAAAAAAAAGAGGTTGTGCTTTTTTCCAAAGACAACCTCTTTTATTATTTTCTTTTTTTCTTAGAATTTCAATTTAACACCGGCAATAACTCTTGTTCCGGGCTGTTCGATAAACGAAAAGTCAGAATATTTCTCGTTGAAAACATTAGTTACGTCCGTAAAAATTTCAAAACGGTTACGGATATATTTAACACCGCAATTCACAAGCGTATACGGCGGATTGTCTTCGCCTATGCGGTAGTTATAACTATATGAAAGATTGAAAAACAAATTTTTAACAAATTCAAAATCAGATGATAACACGATTTTATGTTTCAAATATTGCTGAGCATATCTTGATGCGATAATATCTTTTTCGTAAGAAGCATCAGCATCAATATAACAATACTGGAAATCGAGTCTATTAAGGAAAGAATTGTCAAAAATCTCCTTCGGCAAAAATGCTAAATCCAATTCTCCACCCAAATTCAACATCTTGAAATTACTTGAACGATAAGTTTTTCCATCCGCTTCATCAGCATAAATAACCCAATCGATCATATCCTTTTTGTTTGAAGCAAAAAGTCTTAATTCAGAAGAAAATCCGCTCTGACGGTATTTTGCACCCACACCGTAATCAATTGTTCTTTCGGGTTTTAAGTCAGAATTTCCTTGAATGTTAGCTGCCGAATAATACAAATCAGTATAAGTAGGCATTCTTAAAGCCGAATTTACATTAAGGAAAAATTTAAGTTTTTTATTCGGATTGTATGCAATGTCGGTACCCGGACACAAACGCCATTTTTCATCAAGCGAAGAATTGTAAACCGCCGGCAATGCAAGCGCAATAGTAAATTTATCAAAAATAAAATCATGCTCTGCAACAAGTACGATATTATTTCTATCAGCATAATTAGTATAAAAAATACCACTTTCAGCATCATGACCTTTGAGTTTTTCGACTTTTTCGGGAGCTAATTTTTCGCCTAATTTAGTAGAATAAATCTCCTCAGAACGAATCTCAGCGCCAATGCTTGAACGTCCAAAACGACTTTTTGTCCAAAAATTAAGACCGTAACTCAAAACCTGAGATAAATGAAAATTTTCGCCCGCATGAGAATCTTTATGCCATTGATAATGGTCATAACGGCGGTCAGCAGAAAAAACAGGACTTATATGAACCGCACCCGCCTGAATATCAGCATTGACAGAAACCAAAAAATGTTCATTGCTTTCCCATTGATCTCTTGATGCCGCATCGTAAAAAGTATTCGCCTCAAAAGGTTTGTAAGAATATCCCGCCTGAAAATCAGCAATAGTTTTTTTAGAACGGTAACTTGCCCTATAAAACGCCCTTTTAAGATTGTAAGCAGAATTGTCGGTTGCGCCGTCGTCAGAGAGATAACCGATAGAAAGATTGTGAATCAAACGGTTAGGAGTTCCATTAGAATTGAACCCGGCATTATGCGAAAGCGTTAAATTAGCATTAGAACCCCAAAGTCCATGATCACCGCCAAAAAGACTTACCGAACCTCTCGCTAAAGTTGAATAACCGTTTTTTTGCGGGTCATCATCAACGGTAACAATATTTACAGTTCCGCAAAACGACTGCGTTGAAAAAACTCTCGCCGAAGGTCCGTCAAGAACTTCAATACGCTTGATGTCATCCTTTGAAACAGGAAAATCCGCGCTTAGATGTCCCGTATGCGGAGATGTAATGTTAATACCGTTCAACAGAATGGTAACTTGATCATAACTTCCTCCCCTGAGTGAGATGTCCGTCTGAACTCCGCTTCCGCGTTGTCTGACATCAATTTTTGCCGCCGACCTCAACAATCCGTCAATCGTATTGGCAGGCGAAAGCATAATTTGATTACGATCAATAATCGTAACTTGTTGAGGTGTCTGCTTTTGCGAAAGCGGAACACGTGTAGACAAAACTTTGATTTCGTCTAAATCTACATTTGCTGTACTGTCATCGGTTTGAGGGTTTTGACCCATTGCTGAGCCGGACAGAAACGCAACGATGGCCATAGTGCCGGTCATCATAGTTGTACGAAATTTCATTTTCTTTAAAAAATTTTGTTTAATTAATAAAAGTATTTGTAAAATTTTCGAGTGCAAAGGTAGTATATTTTTTGTATCGTATTAATAGAATTGTATTAACAAAATATTATCTTTTTTATTTTGAAACTAATAAAAAAACATCATGTTATTACCAAAAAGTGTTATTAACTGATATTTTACGTAATTTTATCTACGAAAAACGGTTTTTTATAAATTAATATTGCAAAAAGATTTTTTTTAGAAGCTGAAGAAAATTTTAACAAAAAAAATTTTGTTCTTTCAAAAAAAGTTTTCAATTTTGCGACGTTAGCGAAATAGAACAAATATGAAGAATTTTTCTACATATAACAATTGGTGGTGGTGCTTACGGAATAAAAAATTCGTGAGTTAGATTGCCTTTGTAAAAAAAATTCCAAAAACTAAAAAAACAAAAAAGGTCTGCTACTCACGGCAGACCTTTTTTTGTTGTTAGATAACAATCAGAAAAAAATTAAAAAAATGAGTAAATATTCTATCGACAAAAATGGTTATTACGGAGAATTCGGCGGAGCATTTATACCCGAAATTCTTAGAAAAAACGTAACGGAACTCAAAGACAATTATTTGCAAATAATTGAAAATGAAGAGTTTCAAAAAGATTTTCAGAAACTTCTGAAAGATTATGTAGGCCGTCCTACGCCGCTGTATTATGCAAAACGCCTCAGCGAAAAATACGGTTCTAACATTTATCTCAAACGCGAAGACCTCTGTCATACGGGAGCGCACAAACTGAACAACGCTTTAGGACAAATCCTTTTGGCAAGAAAACTTGGCAAAACACGTATTGTAGCAGAAACGGGAGCAGGTCAGCACGGTGTTGCAACGGCAACGGTCTGCGCACTCATGAACATGGAATGTGTTGTTTATATGGGTGAAACCGATGTTAAGCGTCAGTTTCTTAACGTTCAGAGAATGAAAATGTTAGGAGCAAAAGTAGTACCCGTAACCTCTGGCAACAAAACACTCAAAGACGGCACAAACGAGGCTATTCGTGATTGGTGTTGCAATCCTAAAAATACACATTACATAATAGGTTCGGTTGTAGGACCTGACCCCTACCCTGACATGGTAGCAAGATTTCAATCCGTTATAAGTCAAGAGATTAAAAATCAACTTCTTGATCAAACAGGCAGAGATTATCCTGACCATCTTTTAGCATGTATCGGCGGAGGAAGCAATGCTGCGGGAACGTTTTATCATTACATAAACGATGAAAGGGTAAAATTTTATGCAGCAGAGGCGGCAGGTCTTGGTCTTGAAGATCCTGAAAAATCGGCAGCAACGATTCATTTAGGACGCAAAGGTATACTTCACGGCAGTCTTTCGCTCGTAATGATGAACGAAGACGGTCAAATCACAGAACCGTATTCAATATCAGCAGGTTTGGATTATCCGGGCGTAGGACCAATGCACGCACATTTTGCAAAAACGGGTAGAACAAAAGTTCTCGCCATAACAGACTCTCAAGCTATGCAAGCAGCATTGGAACTTACTAAATTAGAGGGAATTATCCCCGCTATTGAAAGTGCGCACGCCCTTGCAATGCTCCC
>JAFYDK010000073.1 GCA_017544805.1 Bacteroidales bacterium
TGCAGCGAAAGGTCGACTTGTTCCTTTGAATGTTCCGCCATTGATTGTGAGTTTTCCGCTTGTAACTTTAATGCGGCATGTGGCGGTAACATTCTTGCCGTTGGTAATGAAAGTGAAGTTTTTGTCTTTGACTTCGATGTCATTTTCCCATTCAGTAGTTATTTCATCTTTTGCCGGGCTGATTGTAATGTTGGTTACATCAGACGGATAACTTGCCGCGTCCAAAGCAGATTCCAAACCGCCAAAATATTGTACAGTATTCTCTGTTGCCGTTGCGCTCGCTTTGTACGAGGCTATGAAGTTTCTTTCTGTTACGCGGAACGTAACTTTAAGACTGTCGCCGTAATCAGGACCGTTTCCGGCTTTGTCCCATACGCAATAAATCGCGGTTTTGCCGTTCAAATCTATATCCATTGTTGCCAAGTCAATGACAAGTTCGTCCGGGGTGAAAAAATTGTATCCGGATGCCCAATACGGGTTTGGATTGAATGCAACTCTGTAATATCCGCTTTGATTTTCTTGCGCTATTGTTCCATCGTCGCCGCTGTCGTCTACGATAAACTCGATTTTAGAGTCTGAGAATATGTCAACATAGTTATTTTGGTCATCTTGTGATGACACAGCAGGAACTTCAACGCCGTCGCATTTCATAATAACTCTCGGTCGTGCGTTGTCGAATTTCAGAGTGCGCGTTTTTGTGGCAATGATGTTGTCGTTTCCGTCTTTTAATTCGTAGGTTATTTCTGTCGGTGCGTCGTAGGATATTGGTTCTCCTTCGTTTTTAACGCCGTTGACGTACAAGTCGCATTTTGTGTTAATTGTACTCTTTACATAATTACTACCGTCTTGCTGCCAGTTGCAGTATTCCCAGAATTCAATGCTGTTGTTTTGAGTCGGATCTATACCAATAGATCGATACCATTCCTGCTCCAAAACGTCTTTGAAATAATCTTTTATTTGAATTTTAATAGTATTAGTTTCAGACTCGGTCACGGTATAACTTCCTTCCGAAACTGCGCTTGAAGTCATAATATACCACTGTCCGCCGGATTGTTCTGCCCAGACACCCTGAGCCTTGTCAGCGTCAGCGTTATAGTCTGAAAATGTACCTGCAACTTTGTATTTTGCGCCTTTGCCGAGAATGATTGCACCGGCAAGATTTACGGATACTTTTTTGTATGCCTCGCTTGTTGTGCTGTTTGCGAGAGTTTTGTCTTCTTCGTAGTTTTCTTCAATTTGCTCTTCACCGTCGTAAAATGCGTAGCCGGTTTTCAAGACGGAGTTGCCTATTCCGTTTCCGTTGAAAACTGCTGATGTTGAGCCCGAAAACTCACCGCCTGAAAGTTCTGTTTCTGTATCAAGACTGGCACTTATTCCGTAGTTATTGCCGGAGAATTTTCCGCCTGAGATTTTTACTGTTCCGCTGTTTTCGTTTGAAATTGCCGGACCATAGTCTGTTTTGATAGTACCGTCTTCGATTGTTACAGTACCGCCGTCGTTGTAAATACCTTTGGCATCGTTGTCATTGTTTTTGGTTTTGCTTCCGTAAGAGAAAGAGCCGTTTGTAATGTTCAGCGTGCCTTGGTTCTCGATGAACATGTCATAACGTTTAGCCGCATACTGTGCCATGGATGCATAAGAATATTCTTGTGAGGCTACAAAATTAACGTTGTCGGAGATGTTTGCAGTACAGCCTGAACTGATTTTTACAATTTCGGTGTAAAAATCGTAGTTTCCGCCGTTGAGATTGAGGGTTGACGAGCCTTCAAGATGGAAACTTGCGTATAAATTGGTGTTGCTGTTTCCTTTTATTGTTAGCGTCTTAGAGCCGCTGATTGTGGCAGTCAATGAGTCTTGGATTGAAAATTTTGTAAAATCAAGTATGAAACTTTTTGTCAGGGAGAGGTACTCTATACCATCATAACTGCCGTGTTTGCCAAAGTATTTTTCGTAACATTCGTAATCCTGTATCAAAGATACTGTTATCTCATTGCTGGTGTAAGAGTCGTAAGTCAGTGCTTTTTCGAGTGTAGTAAAGTATTTAGTGTCTGCACCGTCAGAGGCTGCGAAAACTGCACCTCTGTCAACTTTGACATCACTCAGCAGTGTTGTACCGTCAGAGGCAAGTAGACCGTTGTCCGCATTGTATTTTTCAAACAGATAATTTTCGCCTTCTTTGTGGAAAATCATTTGGTTGTTCGAATTGTAAAAAACGAAACCTGACGTCAAAATATTATTTCCGGTAGCATTTACGATTGCGGCTTTTCCTGTGGAAGATGATTTAAACTGTCCGTACGAAATTGAGGCTGTGCCGCCTGTGATGTTGAGTGCGCTGTTTCCTCCTGTGAGTACCGGCACAGCAGGCGGATCTTCTTCATCGTCATTATATTTGGTGATAAGTAACTGTCCGCCTGTCATATTAACAGCATAGGTTTTACCTGTTACGTTAATATATGTATTATTTTGTGTTGATGTAATATTTACTATGCCGCCTAAGATTTCAAGTGCGTTTGCCCCGGTGCTTTCCAATGTTGTTAGTCCGTTAATGTTCAGTTGACCGCTTGAAATGCTTACAACGTTGTTTTCTCTGGAAAATTTGCCGCCGTTTATTGACAGAATACCGTCGTTAACGGTAAAACTTGCCTGAATGTCATCATCCGTAGTGTTTTTTATTGACAGATTTCCTTTTTGAAGGGTTAAATTCAGACTGCCTGATAGTTCTTTTTCAAATTGTACTTTGAACTCCAAGTACGGTTCAGACAGCGTGAACTCTTCGTTTTTGTCGTATGTAGACAACTGTGTGATTGTAATTTCGTTGGAGTACATACCCGATAGTTGGAGTGTATTTATAACATAGTCTCGATAGTTGAAGGTTAAAGCCTCCTCCAAAGTAGAAAATTCCTTTTCTTGTTCGTTACTCCAAGAGTCGCCATAGAATGAGGCCTTAAAAACTGCATTCTGTCCCAAAGCGTTGTCAGGAGCAAACAAAGCCGCCGCCGCAGTCAAGAGCAGCAGCCGTAATGTGTTTAGAAATATACTTTTCTTCATAATTTATTGAAATAAATTGTTAATACTCTAATTTATATTATAAAACGGCGAATTTAATAAAAAAATGTTAAAAGACGAAAAAAAACTGTGAAAAATTAAGGAAAAATTTACTTTTTAAGGGAGCGTTGGATTTTAGGCGGCTCGCCTGCGTTATAAAAAATCGCCGATACTACCGCCAAATCTCACTTTTTTTTGACGATTTGGCGGTAGTATCGGCTGAATTTTATGAAAATAAATCATAAAAATTTACGACCTTGCCGTTGGAAGTTGTCATACGTTTGTCGCCGTTGTAAATGACAGTGCAGTTGTCAGCA
>JAFYDK010000009.1 GCA_017544805.1 Bacteroidales bacterium
GTATAGCAATCGAAAACGTTGATTTTCCCCTTTACACAAGGCATCGACTCTCAAAAATTCTCGATTAAGGCATACAGCGACGAGAAATACAAGTTGTTAATTGACAATTGACAATTGACAATTAACAATTATGAATTATGAATTATGAATTGTGAATTATGAATTGAATTATGAATTAAGAATTATGAATTAAGAATTATGAATTAAGAATTATGAATTACTTAGGCATACTATTAGACCCCGAAACCAAAGACTTGAAGGTAAAAAAACAACCACCTCCAAATCGGTGGCACTCTATATCAAAACCTCGCTATCATCACCGAGGCTCATCAAGGCGAGGTTAAACAGTTCCCGACTTTGGGTGTTGGTTTAGACCAGTATTTAGGCGAAAACGAAACCAACAACTCAGCGTTAAAACATGCGATAATGGAAAACGCCAAATACGACAACGTAAAAATAACGGCATTGCAAATAGCCGAAACAGGCGAAATCAACATTAAAGCAGAATAAAATATGTACAAAATAGATTGCAAAATCACTATTGACAACAAAACACTTTCTTTGCTTGATTCCGTAGAGATAAAAACGGATATTGATTCTCTCATGGATACAGCCGTTATAAAACTGCCTTCAACGGTATTTAATAAGTATTTAAAAGACGTTGAAAGCATTGTTAGAGGTCAGAAAGTAGAAATATGGCTTGGCTACGATGGCGAGTTAAACAAAGAGTTTTCGGGCTATATCCGCAGCGTCGAAAGGGATTTTTCGGGCTTGGTTATCAATGCGGGAAACGAGTTATATTTGTTCAGCCTCGCAAAAATGGACAATAATGTCTACGAAAAACCAACTGTTAAAACGCTTTTAGAAGCAGTTTTAAACGCCGTTGAAACACCATTAAAATTGAATTGTCAGTTTGATTTCTCCTTCGACAAATTCACGGTGAACAATGCAACAGCCTTAGACGTGTTGAAAGCCATACAAAGCGAATGTCATTGCTCGATGTACGTAAAAGACGGTGTTTTTTATGTAGTATCACCGTTTTTGGTAGTAGACAGTGCCAAGACGGTAAAATATGACACTGCAAAAAACATCATGGCCGACGGTTATTCTTTGAAATACAAAGATAAGGCAGATAGAAAATTCAAAGCCATAGCCAAAGGCAAAAGTAAGGGCAAGGGCGACCAAAAAGAGGATCTCGAAGCCGAAAAAGGAGAAACAGGTGGCGACACAGAAACTTTTGAATACAAAGGCATAGCCACACAAAAAATGCTCGATACTATTGTCGAGCAAATGTATGAGAGATGGTCTTTTTCGGGATATGACGGTAGTTTCCAAGCATGGTTTTTGCCGATAATCAGCAAAGGCGACTCCGCCGAAATATGCGACCAAGACGATCCGGAGAGAAACGGACGTTATTTTGTAAAAGCCGTTGAAACTACTTGCAGTTCCGGCGGCATAACACGAAAAATCACGTTAGGGGAAAAATTGAGTTAATCTTTTTTGCGGCGGTTGATATTGAAAGTATCACCGGGTTTAAGTCGCACAGGGTCTCTTTCGAGGTCTTTCTTGGTGTAGAAAACGAGTGTTTTGGCATATTCTATACAGCGTCTATCATAGTCAGCACGGTATTTTTCTTCTGCATTAGCACGCCAAATAGTATGGTCGTTATAATGATAAAAATCTTTATAACCGCCCCATTCATATACCCGTTCTACATAAGCGGTGCTATCGGGTGTATAATAAAGCCAATAAATTTCGCTTGGCTTGCTTTGTGCAAATACCGCAAGAGGCAACAACGCAATTAACAATAATAAAAACTTTTTCATCATGAGTAAAGAATCAGAAATTAAACAATTGATACGTAACATATCGGCGTATAATAGCGGTTTAACATTGTTTGAAGCCGAGGTTACCAAAAGCGAAGATACAGAATGTGTTATAAAATACCAAGGCTTGGAACATAAAAATGTTCGGTTGGTGTGTGGATTTTCGCAAAGTTTAACGACAATGATTATAAAGCCAGCTATTGGCAGTACAGTATTGGTGGCCGACCTTTCCAACGGCAAAATGCGCGATTTAGTGGTATTGATGGTAGAGAATGTGGAAAAGGTGATATTTAACGGTGGCGAGTTAGGCGGCTTGATAAAGATAGAGGAATTAAAAACGCAGTTAAATAGAATGACGGCACGTATCGACGGCATCATTGAGGCGATAAAAGGCGGAGTGCCGGTTAGTCAAGACGGCGGCGCGGCATTACAGACATCAATAGTAAGTTTACTCCCGAGTGGTCAAAAAGAGGATTTCTCCTCCCTTGAAGACCCGAAATTCCTCCACTAAAACCGATTCCCCATTTTACATGAAATAGAAGGAGATATTGTAGTTTTGATTTTATTTTTTTGTAGTTTTCAATTTGAGAAATAAAATATGTGTGAATATAAATAAGCGAAATATGTATCAATTCAATAAACAGAAGGAAATACTTTTTTTGTGAATAATGCAAAAAAATGCCCCGTTAAGGACGAGGCAACCTAATGTTTTCACAACGGAATAATCCTTATTGTGAATTGCTTTCAAAATTATGCGACAAATATAAAAGATATTTTTTTTGAAACCAAATTTTTTTCATATTTTTGAAAAAAAAATTATTAACAACCATGAAAAAGATATTAGGACTCGATTTAGGAACCAACTCAATAGGCTGGGCGGTGGTGGAAACCAACAATAATGGTAGCCCGCAAAACATCATAGGCATGGGTAGTCGTATTATTCCGATGGGAAGTGATAAAATTGACTACGAAAAAGGTGCTGTAATTACCAAAAATGCGGATCGTAGAGCAAAACGTTCCGCCCGAAGAATGAATAAACGCTACAAAATGCGCCGAAACAAATTACTTTATATACTGTCAAAATTGAATATGTTGCCAGAACAATTTCAATTTAAAGACGGATTCCCCGAAGCAAACAAATTACAGGATCTAGAACTACTGCCTATTTCAAAAAAAACGTTACAACTTGATTCATTAGAACATTATGAATTAAGAGTAAACGCTTTGTCTGATAAGATAGAATTAAAAGAATTGGGAAGTATTCTATATAAATACAATCGTTTAAGAGGATATGCCGGTGGCGGAAATGATGAAGAAGATGAAAAGAAAAAAAAGAAAGATGATGATACTGAAGAAGAAAAAAAGTATGTTACATATATTCAACCTTTTTTCATAGAGAGCGTAACAAAATCAGATTCTACATTTAAAGTAAAGGCTGGGAAAGACAAAGGAAAAGAATTGCCGGTTTTTAACGTTGTTGTAAGAGATGCTGATGACAATGAATTTAGCGGAACAACCCAATTGCAGATTCTTGAAGATAAAGTAAATAAAGAATTTGAACTTGAAATACGCATAAAAAAGACTAAAAAGGGTGATAATATAACATTTGCTTTACCACAAAAAACCAATTGGCGAAAGCAAATGGAAGAAACCGAGAAGATTTTGAAAGAAAAAAAATATTACCCTTGTCAATTATTTGTGGAAGATTTAAGGAAAAACAAATGGACAAAAATTAGAAACCGCGTGATACTTCGACAACAGTTTATGAGAGAATTTGATGCAGTGTGGGAAACACAAGCCAAATACTACAACTTCTTAAACAATTGTCCGCAAGAAACACTTGTTGAAATTCTCAATTACATTTTCCCGGGACAAAGCGATTCTCAGAAACAATTACGCGAAATGGGATTAAAAAATGGTTTAAAATATATTATAAGAGACCAAGTTATATATTATCAACGACCCTTAAAATCTCAATCAGATCTTATCGGCAAATGCCAATATGAGAAAGAAGAACAAGTAATACCAATTACACATCCGTTGTTTCAAGAATTTAGATGTTGGGATCAAATCAACCGTCTTTACATCACTTCAAAACAAAGCGTTTGGAACGAAAAGAAACAAAAAAGTGTTCTGCAATATACAAATCGTTTCCTGACAGATGAACAAAAAATGCAAATTTACGATAGATTACAAACTCAAAAACAACTGAGTTTTAATGAAGTAGCCAAAATTGTTGAATTAAAGGTCGATAATTCAGAATATTTAAACGGTTTGCATGTAAAGGCTAAAATGACAGGTTGCGATACAAATATCGCAATCAAAAAACTTATTGGAGATATTTGTAATGAGGATTTTTCCCTTGAAAATATATGGCAGGCAATTTACGATAATGTTCACAAAGGTAGCGAATACGATGAAAACAGCGAAAGAGTATGTTATATTCAAAAAGCATTGCCAACATCTATTCCCCAAGAAAAACGTGTTGAATTGGCATTAACTCTGGCTCAAAAAACAAAATTTGTAAGAAAATATGCAAGTTTATCTAAAAAGGCGATTGAGAATATTTTGCCACTAATGCAATTAAATCCCAATAATGTAGCAGAGCATATCAAAGAACAATTCAACTATATTAAACACGTGGGTGAAACAGGTGAAGTTATTGATGGCAATATACCACCAGACTACATGATTGATTTTGTAAAGGACAATCCAGAAGCATTAAATAAAGGTGGAATGATGTATGCTTTTGCTGCATCTTTGGTATATGGTCGTCATACCAAGGAAGATATTACTCCGCAGATTACAAATTATCACGACATTAAGTATGTTGAACGAAATTTAAGGAATCCTATTGTGGAGCAAATCCTTAACGAAACAATGCAAATTGTAAAATCGGTTTGGAAGCAATATAAATTGAATCCAAACGAACTTGAAATTCGTGTAGAATTGGCACGGGATTTAAAAAACAGTGCGCAAGAACGAGATAAAATTTATAAAGGTCAGATAAAAAATCAAAAAATAAATGAGTCGATAAAAAAGAAACTGATGGAATTGAAACAAGAAGTAAATGACAGAAATATTGAACTTTATAAATTGTGGAGTAAGCAAGAGTATCCGTTTGACGAAAACGGGAAGGAAATAGCACGTCCAAAATATGCAGATGAGACATCTCCCACAAAAGATGAAATCGAAAAAATGCGCCTTTGGGAAGAACAGCATTATGTTTCTCCTTATACTCTAAAACCAATTCCATTATCGAAATTATTTTCAAGCGAACGACTCTATGATATAGATCATATTATTCCAAAATCTCGATATTTTGACGATTCATTAACTAATAAAGTTGTTTGTGAATCAACTATAAACGAAGAAAAAAACAATCGTACAGCATGGGAATACATTTCGCAACAAAATTCTAATTTGGGAATATGTAGCGTTGAAGATTATTTGTTGCATATTAATAAAAGTTTCTTCGGACAGAAGAAGAAAAATCTTTTAGCGGAGAAAATACCTACTAATCCCGTTAGCCGTCAAATGAAAGATACGCAATATATTTCTGTGGCTGTAAAAGACGAATTAGCAAAAATTGTAGGAAGCAACAATGTTAAAAGCACTTCGGGTGGTGTTACCGATTTTTTAAGAAGTCGTTGGGGGTTGAAAAAATTGTTTATGGAATTAACAGAGTCTCGTTTTAAACAGATGGAACTTTGGGATTTGAATGAAAATGGAACGCCAAAACACTCGTGGATTACAAGATACTTTGATAAACAAAAGAATCGACATATATACGAAATAAAAGGTTGGAGCAAAAGATTCGACCATCGCCATCATGCCATTGATGCTCTTGTGGTTGCTTTATCTAATGAAAAATTTATCAAGCGATTAAACGATTTGAATAAATATTTTCAAGAAGAATTGGCTAAGCATAAAGATTCTATTCCTATGGGTGATGCAGAATCGTTGGAAGAAGCATTCTTTAACCTTGAAAAAGATAAACGAGACGAAATAATGAAAGAAATTGAAAGTTCTCGTAAATTTGATACACCAATAGAGAATATTGTTTCTATTGTTAAAGAGTACCTTCAAACCATGATTGTTTCACAAAAGCCCAAAGATAAGTTAGCAATTAAAAGAGACAACGGAAACAATCAATTAAAAATCCGTGCCGCTTTGCATCAAGAAACTTATTACGGCAAAACAAACGGTATAGATACCAAAACTATCAATATTTCAAATTTAAAAGCAAAAGATATCCCTCAAATACTTGACAACAAGAAAAATGGCTTAAAACACGATATCGAAGAACACAAAAAGCAATACCAGACTATGAAAGAAGCATTTTCAGGTGAGGGACTGATTGCGTTTAATGAAACACGTGCTTTACATCACAAAACACCAGTTTATAAAGTAAAAGTATGGTATAGCAACAAAGATAATGAAGAAAGTAAGTTACAAAGATTGTATGACGACAATCCTAACAAAAGTGTTATCACTGGCGATAATTATTTGTTTGTTGTAATGGAAAATAAAGGGAAAAGAGTTTTTGATATTGCTTCATTATATGATTCAGTAGCAGTTGCAAAAGAAGAAATTAAGAACAATAACTGCAATATTGATGATATAAAAAACAAAATCTGCGAGGCAATACGTCTGCAAGAGAGAAAAAACAAGGGGAAAATACTGCCTACTCCTGAAAAAGTTTTATTCTATCTTCAACAGAATGATTTGGTATATATGCCAAAATCGGAAGATGACAATGTGTTAAAATTCAGTTTATCAGAATTGAATGATTGGTTATCAGATATTGAAAACAAAAAAGATTTTACACAAAGAATTTATAGAGTTGTGAAATTTACGGGAAAAGATTGTTTCTTTATTCCCAATAATTATGCAAAAGAAATCAGTATACCAAAGGATTTAACGGAAGAAGAAAAACAAAAACTAAAAGACAAATATCAAGATAAAAAAATACCCAAACAAGAACTTAATTATTCAGAATTCAGTTCATTTGGTAATTGTGTTAAAGTTGTGCCTGACAAAAACTTTATACTTAGTTTGCGTGATAAAACGATAAAGACTCCAAAAATACAAGATTATTGTGTTAAGTTAAAAACAGACTGGTTGGGCAATATTATTGAATTTAATGGGAAAGGCATATAATAAAATTGATGCAAAGAACTAATAAGGTTCTTCAACATAATAAAAATGGGTCTTTGACCCATTTGGCACACATATTGAAAATGTTAATTAAATCAAAACCAATTAATTAGCATTTTCATTATGATAAAACGGACTTTATGTTTCAGCAATCCGGCATACTTGTCGTTGCAGAATAATCAACTTGTTATAAAACTTCCGGGAGCAGAAAACAACAAAACGTTTCCGGAAGTTTTAAAAGAAAAATATAAAACTACCGTACCAATAGAAGATATAGGGGTTGTAGTCTTGGATGATAAAAGAATCACTATCACTCAGGGACTTTTGGAAAAACTTTTAGAAAACAATTGTGCCGTTATAACTTGTGATAGTAGTCATCTGCCTGTCGGATTAATGCTGCCGCTGTGTTCCAACACTACTCAAAACGAAAGATTCCGTACTCAAATAGATGCCTCTCTTCCGCTCAAAAAGCAACTATGGCAGCAAACTGTCAGACAAAAAATTATAAATCAAGCGTTTGTATTGGAGAAATATTCAAACGAAGAACACAAATGTATGCGCATTTGGGCAAATGAAGTGCGCAGCGGCGACCCTGACAATATTGAAGCGCGTGCAGCGGCGTATTATTGGAAAAATCTTTTCAAAAACACTCACGAAAATTTTGTCCGCGACAGAGAGGGTATTCCACCGAATAATTTTTTGAATTACGGATACGCAATTCTGAGGGCGATAATAGCAAGAGCGTTGGTGTGTTCGGGAATGTTGCCGACTTTGGGTATTCATCATCACAACCGTTATAATGCTTACTGCCTTGCCGATGATATTATGGAACCTTATAGGGCGTATGTTGACGATTTTGTTTTGGATTTTTATTTCGCGAATCCTGAAAAAACGGAAATTGACAAGGATTTTAAAATACGCTTTCTTTCTATTCCTACGCTTGACGTTGTTGTTGACGGCAAAAGAAGTCCGCTTATGGTTGCGGCAAGTACGACTACCGCATCGCTCTACAAATGTTTTTGTGGAGAAATCCGCAAAATTTCTTATCCGGAGATGTTATGAACCAACGTTTTAGTGAATATAGGATTATGTGGGTTTTAGTGCTTTTTGACCTTCCTACGGAGACTAAAAAGGAGCGTAAAGCGGCTGCGGATTTTAGGAAGAAAATCACCGGCGATGGTTTTACTATGTTTCAGTTTTCGATTTATCTTCGTCATTGTGTCAGCAGGGAAAATGCTGAGGTGCATATAAAACGTGTAAAAAGTATACTTCCAGAGTTTGGAAAAGTAGGAATAATGTGCATAACGGACAAACAATTTGGTGAAATGGAACTTTTTTACGGCAAAAAACCTGAAAAGCCGAAGGCTGGTCCTCAGCAGTTGGAATTGTTTTGAGTTGTAATTTTTTTTTGTGCAGCAAAGAAATAGAAATAAAAAAATCCGTCGAAAGACGGATTTTTAGTTTTGTCAAAAACAATTTTTTTTAGTTGTAAAAATCTTTGCAATTTATTGAATATTAACAACTTACTTATAGTGAGTTGTTTTTGACCTTGCAAAGATAATAATTTTGAAAGCAATTCACAACATGACGGTGACCACTTCAATTTTAACAACTGTTGTTTTTGACCTTGCAAAGATAATAATTTTGAAAGCAATTCACAACCTGCAACGGTCTGCGATTCGCTCACCATAAGTTGTTTTTGACCTTGCAAAGATAATAATTTTGAAAGCAATTCACAACTCGATGATTGATTGTAACGCTGTCATAACGTTGTTTTTGACCTTGCAAAGATAATAATTTTGAAAGCAATTCACAACGCGATTGCTTGCAGCCCATCTTGATATTCTGTTGTTTTTGACCTTGCAAAGATAATAATTTTGAAAGCAATTCACAACGTAGGGTCGGTCTTCTTCTGCGTAAGACTGTTGTTTTTGACCTTGCAAAGATAATAATTTTGAAAGCAATTCACAACAATTACCAAGGTCGTTATGTTGAGCCTTGTGTTGTTTTTGACCTTGCAAAGATAATAATTTTGAAAGCAATTCACAACGGTAATTATGATAGAAGCGAAGATAAAAATGTTGTTTATGACCTTGCAAAGTTAATAATTTTGAAAGCAAATCACAACTAAATTCGTTGAAGGTCGAAAATTACTGCATGGGTGTCTCGGTTCTGAATGTCAAGTTTTAGAAATATATCGAAAGTACATTTGCAATATTGACGATTGACGCCTAAATTACAAAAAAAATCAATTATATAAATTATATGATTGATTTTTTTTGCTTTTTTATAAAGTTTTTGTTAGATTTGACAAAGTTTTTTTTAGCATTTTAAAACCTTTTTTCGTATAACCTATAAAAAATATGAAATATGTATTATTTTCAAATGAAGATAGAGGAGATTATATTTTGAAAAACTTTTATAAAAAGGTTGCACTATTTTGCACATTTTTATTATTAGGCATTTTACAAAAAAACTTCCACCAAAAAACCGCGCAGATTTTATGTAAACTTTATAGATAAAGAGTTGGTGGTACAAAAAAAATATTATATTTGCAGTGTTCTTAGGAACAAAATTTGATGCACTTTTTTTACCATAACAACTACAAAATGCGAACACTACTATGCACCATAATAATATTTCTAACAGCCTTTGTCAATTATTGTAAAGGACAATTTGAGTATGTTTACGACCGAACTCGCTGCGAAGAAGAACAACATATTACCGACACTCTTCTCTATATCGACCACACCAACAAACAATTGTGGCTAAATATATTAGCCAAAGCAGAAAAAATTGTAGACAAAGAACCCGACCTCAACAAAATGACGGGTTCGCTCGCACGAATATACCAATTCTACGACATAATAGAAGACAACGCCGGTAAAGACCGTTGTTTGGAAAAAGTAACAAAAATTGCTCAATCCACTGGCAACAACGATTTCTATGTTCGTGCTCAAATAATGCAAGCATACAGCCTAATACGACACAACAAAATCGACCTTGCTATCTCCATTTATCAAAAAGCAATAAAAAATCTCGAACCCAAAAAAGCATTCCGCCAACTTGCAAAACTTCATTGTTTTCTTGGATATACCTACGAATATGCTCACAACGAAGTTCTTAGCATACGCAATATGTTAAAAGCGGTGTCAATCGTAAAAAACGAATGTAAAGACGATACACTACTTACATGCGAAGTATACCTCAATACCGCTATACTTTACCTCAACGATGATGATTTCAACAAGGCCAACGATTATATTTTGGAGGTTTTAACACTATTAAAAAACGAACAAAACTCTATCAACGAGAAATATTCCAACTATCTGAATATCGCATTAATAGTGTCGGCAGATATAAAACGTGCCACCCAAAATTACGATGAAGCTATCAATTTTTACAACGAAGGTATCAACGGGTTCAAAAATGCTCATCTTGATTCCATGTCGTTTAATTCTCTGAAACATCTCAGCGACGGCTACAACGGATTGGGTGTTACTTATCAAAAAACTAAAAAATGCAACGAAGCTATCAAATACATTAATACCGCTTTTGAAATACGCAAAAAAATCGGTGATAAAAACAAAATCGCCAATTCTTTCATCACATTAGCCGAATATTACACCGAAATCAAACAAGAAGACTCGGCGTATATAAATTTTGAAAACGGTTTCAACGCCGCATTCGATATTCGAGACGCACTTCTAATTCACAAAGCGGCACTTGGATTGTCGAAATATTATCACAAACAGCGAAATTACGAAAAAGCATACAAATATCTTGAAATCTCCAACAATTATTATCAAGACGTATTTGATATGAAACAAAGCAAAGATGTTGCACGCGAGGAAATGGATTTTATATTTGAACAAGAACGCGAATACGCAAATAAAATCAAGGAAAAACAAGACGCAACAATTCAGCGCGACAAAATTATAATCTATTGGGCAGTAGCATTTTGCACAATGTCGGTTGTGATGTTGGCGGTAATTATCCTGCTGTTTTACAAAAAGAAAAAGAAAAACATGCAGCTTAAGGCGCAACGCGATACGCTGGAAAAACATTCGCAACAGCTTCAACGTCAGCAGGAGGAAATTACGCAAAAAAATCAAGAACTCCGCGCCACCACCGAAATGCTCGAAAATAGCAACAAGGAACTTCGTATTTTGTCTACTGTGGCAGCAGCTACGGTGAACGCAATTTTTATTACCGATATCAACGGCGACTTCACATGGTTCAACGATGCTTTTTCGCGATATTCGGGGATTCCTTTTGAAGAACTCAACACTCATCCAGCTTTAAGAGGACAATTAATGCCGCCAGAGGCTCGTGTGGCATACGATAAAGTACTCAAAACAAAAAAATCAGCAGAGTTTTTGCTGAATATCAACTTGTTTGCACCTTCGCACAAAGATGTATGGATGCAAACTACTGTAACACCAATTTTCGATCAAAACAACGAGGTTTCGTTGATGATACTTGTTTGCAGCGACATCACCGAACTGCGCGAAACCACCAAAATTCTCGAAGAACGCAACAACGAACTTCAAATGCTTTCTGCTGTTGCTGCATCTACCGGCAATTCCATTTATATCACCACCAAGGAAGGAAAATTTATATGGTTCAACGACGCCTTTTCGCGCGAGACACACATACCCAAAGAGCAACTTCACACTCACCCTGCGCTAAAAGCCTCGGCTATGACGCCAGAAACAAGAGCGACTTACGAAAAAGTAATTGCAACCAAAAAAACTCAATCGTACACTGCCGAGATGAAACACCTAGGAGGTGAACCATTTTGGGTGCAATCGTATGTAACGCCCGTTTTAGACGACAATGGCGATATAATGATGATTGTATGGGTAAGCACCAACATCACCGAACTGCATCACGCTTACGAAAAAATTGAGGTTCAAAATAAGGAAATCAACGCTTCGATTACCTACGCACGCCGTATTCAAGACGCTGTGCAGCCAATGAAGATTTTTTCCGACGAGATTTTGGGCGATCATTTTATTATCAATATGCCAAGAAATATTGTAAGTGGCGATTTTCATTGGGTTGGATATAAAAACGGACTTTCAGTATTTGCCGTTGTCGATTGTACGGGACACGGTGTGCCGGGTGCTTTTATCAGTATGCTCGGACAAGTGATGCTCAATCAAACACTTAGCAAACTCGACGAGATTAATTCTGCCAACATTCTCAACTATTTGCGTACGGGAATTATTCACCAACTTCATCAGCGAGATAAAGACGGTGAAGCGAGCGATAGTATGGATGCAAGTATGTTTGTATACGACCGTGAAAATTGTATTATTGATTTTTCAGGTGCGTATTCGTATGCGTATCTATTGAGGTTTGGCACTCCAGACGAGGAAACTACAACTAAATGCAAGGATTCCGGAGGAAAAATTATTGTCAACGACCAAAATGATGCGTATTTAATCCGTTTGAAATCCAATCACATGACAATCGGCATTGATAGGCGCGATACAGTTCCATTTACCAACATAAAATTTAAGGTAAACCATGGCGACATTGCCTACGCTACTACCGATGGCTATATCGACCAATTTGGCGGTGAAAAGCAAAAACGTTTTTATGCCACGAATTTTGAAAAAAATCTGCTGAAATATTCACACCTTTCGATGACGGAACAGCGCAACGAATTGGAACGGGCTTTTTTGGAATGGAAAGGCGATTACGAACAAACCGACGATGTCCATGTACTCGGAATTGTGTTGTAAAGAATCACAAGCAAAGTTTAGTTAATTACAAATAATTTATAAATTTACACGAAATTTAAATCATTATGAAAGGAAAATTTTTATATTTTGAACTAATAACAGCTGCTATTGCTATTATTGGAGTTTACAATTGTAGTAACAATAACACACCATTTACAATATTAAATATGGTGGTATTGCTTTCATACTCTCTTGTTTGCTATTTTGTAGCAGCAACAAGAAGAAACGTTTCCAACACCAAAGAAGTAATCAATGCATACGCTCATCAACTTTCGTGGTTTGGCATGTCAATAATGGCAGTGGGTAATTTATTTCAAATTCAATACTATCCAGGAAAAGGTACAATGATGATGATAGGCTTAGTAACAGGTGTGGCTACCCTACCCTACTCTACCATCTTTTTAATATCAACAAAGATAACGAAATCCCGTCAGCGGTTCCTCCATCGAATCCTGAAAAAAACAACACACTTGTAGACGCATATCAATCAAAAGTAAACACGAAAAAAAACACAATTTTAAACAAATTTTTCGGCGACATGAAATACACACATAAGGAATTGGTGATACGACTTACAATTGCATTGGCAATAACGGCAGTATCATACTATTTACATTTGCAAGAAATTTTAAAAGCCAACGTTTAACAAACGTTTTTCATTACACCGCCCTAAAGGACGGTGAGTGCCGCTCGCCGCGGGGGCGTTCTTTCTTGAAAGAAAGAACCAAAGAACTTTTAATTTTTTACAAAAGTTTTCCGGTTCCCTTTTTCAAAAGGGAACTGCCCCGCCGGCATGAGGCGCATCCACAGCCGATATAGAAGGAGAATTAAAAACAATAAAAAAAACGACCCGCAGAAAAAATATCTGACGGGTCGTTTTAATTTATAAATTGTTATGATAACAGATTATTTTACTACCCAAATATCATTTGTTTCCAAAAGTTCAGAGAAATTATGATATTTTTTCTGAGCTTTTACTTCTTCGATTTGAGCATTAACAGCATCGTCGTAAGTCGGGGCTTCAACATCGCGGATTACACCCAAAGCAATCGGGAAATCAGGTCCTTCCATTAACGCTAATTTCAACTGCAAAGTGTTATCTACTGCGTGTGCGTCATGAACCAAAACATCGTCTAAGGTATAACCGTTTTCACCGATTTTAACAACTTTAATCGAAAAACCGTCTTGAACCAAACCGAACTCGTTGTTTTCGCCGAAAACCATTTTTTCTCCGTGTTTGAGGTAAATGGCATTTTTAGCACGACCTTCTTTTGTGTAAACAGAATCGTGAGTTCCGTTGTTGAAAATAACGCAGTTTTGAAGAATCTCACAAACAGCCGCACCTTTATGAGCGTGAGCCGCTTTTAAGATTTCGTTAGTGCCTTGAGCATCGGTTGCAACCGCTCTTGCAAAGAAATGTCCTCTTGCACCAAAACATAATTCAGCCGGACGGAAAGGATCTTCAACAGTACCGTAAGGTGATGATTTTGAAACAAATCCTCTCGGTGAAGTCGGTGAATACTGACCTTTTGTCAAACCGTAAATTCTGTTGTTAAGAAGAATCATCTTCAAATCAATGTTTCTACGGTTTGCGTGAATGAAGTGATTACCGCCGATTGCAAGACCGTCGCCGTCGCCTGAAATCTGCCAAACTGAAAGTTTAGGATTCGTTACTTTGCAACCCGTCGCAATAGCAGCCGCACGTCCGTGAATGGTGTTCATACCGTAAGTTGCCATATAATGCGGCAAACGTGACGAACATCCGATACCCGAAATCACTGCCGTATCTTCAGGGGCAACGCCGATTTCAGCCATCGCCTTCTGTAATGCCGCCAAGAAAAAATGGTCGCCGCAACCCGGACACCAGCGGGGTTGACCTTTCTTAAAATCATTTATTGTATATTCGCTCATTTTTTTCTGTTTTAATAAAGTTTGTTAAACGCTTCTACAAGTTCGCTTACGTTGAAAGGTTGTCCCTTAACTTCATTGAATTGGAAGGGAACAAAACCATCAACTTTCATTCTTAAATAGCCTGCGAATTGTCCGAGATTTTGCTCTGCAACAACTGCTTTTTTGTATTTTTTCAAAACCTCTGACGTGTTTTTCGGCAAGGGATTGATATATTTGAACTGTGCCAAAGCCACTTTTTTGCCCGCCTGACGCATTTCGTCCATTGCAGCGTGAAGATGTCCGTAAGTTGAACCAAAACCGATAATCAAAAGCTCTGCATCGTCTTTGTCGCCTTCAACTTCCAAATCGGGGACTTTAATTTTTTCGATTTTTTCAGCTCTTTTGCGACACATAAGGTCGTGATTTTCAGGATTTGTAGAGATTGCGCCTGTTTTGTCGTCTTTCTCCAAACCGCCTAAAATATGCGTAAAACCTTTTCTTCCCGGAACTGCCCAATAACGAACCATATCTTCGTTTCTCATATAAGGTGTCCATTTTCCGAGAAGTTCTTCGGGAACGTACGGCGGATTGATTGCCGGATAATCGTTTAAGTTAGGAAGTTTGAAAGCAGCCGAACCGTTACCAAGATAAGCATCTGTCAAAAGGATAACAGGAGTCATGTGTTCCAAAGCGATTTTTGAAGCCTCGTAAGCGGCGTCAAAACAATCGGTTGGTGAAAGTGCCGCTAAAACGGGCATAGGAGATTCACCGTTTCTTCCGTAAAGTGCTTGTAAAAGGTCGGTCTGTTCTGATTTTGTAGGAAGACCTGTTGCAGGACCACCTCTTTGAACGTCCAAAACAACGAGCGGAAGTTCCAAAATAACGGCTAAGTTCATAGCCTCTGATTTCAAACAAATACCGGGACCAGAGGTACTTGTAGCGGCGAGTGCACCTGCAAAAGATGCTCCAATTGCCGAAGCACAACCTGCGATTTCGTCCTCACACTGAACCGTCGTAACGCCCAAAGATTTGTGTTTTGAAAGTTCGTGCAAAACGTCGGTTGCGGGTGTGATAGGATAAGAACCGAGATAAAGTCTAAGACCTGCTTTTTCAGCAGCGGCGATAAGACCGTAAGCGGTTGCTTTATTGCCGGTTATGTCCATATAACGACCGGGAACTTTGTCTTTGGTCTCGATTCTATAAACATTCATTGCAGAAGAATGAGTATTATGACCATAATCATAACCTGCTTGAATAACTTTTATATTAGCCTCTGCAACACCTGCTTTTTTAGCAAATTTTTCTTTCAAGAAATTGAAAGCGATGTTCAAATCTCTGTCAAAAAGCCAACAAACAAGACCCAAAGCAAACATATTTCTGCATTTGAGAATGCTCTTATTGTCCATACCTGAATCTTTAAGGCAGTCCTTAACCATAGTTGTAAGCGGACAAGCGATAACTCTATCAGGGTCGATATTCATTTCACCGAGATAGTCTTCACCTTGAAATTGAGCCTTCTGAAGATCAGCGGATTTAAAACTATCAGTATCAATAATTATAGTTGCATTTGGTTTTGCATATTTATACTGTGTTTTGAGAGCGGCGGCATTCATAGCGACAAGAACGTCGCATTTATCGCCGGGGGTGTAAACTTTTCCTGCGCCGATGTGCACTTGAAATCCCGAAACACCGGTTAATGAACCTTGTGGAGCACGGATGTCAGCGGGATAATCAGGGAATGTGCTGATAGAGTTGCCGACAGTTGCAGAAACGGTTGAAAAGATATTTCCTGCGAGTTGCATACCGTCACCGGAGTCGCCGGAGAATCTGACAACCACCTGTTCCAAATTTTCGATTTGTAAATTGTTTGCCATTTTTTTTAACGAGTTAAATCTTTGGTTGCAAAGTAAACCATTTAACGTTAATTAAACGTTAAATACTAATTTTTTTTTTGAATATTTTTTCAATTAAGGGAAATACGTATGTAAAAAATGAATATTTATACAAAAATTCATCTATTCTAAAAATTTAATATTGCATTTTTCATGATTTTGTGTTGAAATAATTTGTTAGCGGAATGAAAAAATAATTACTTTTGCGCTCTTAAAAAATTTTAGAAAATGTCAGAAAATATCCGTAATATAGCAGAGAAAAAACCTAATTTTTTTGCTCTGACACCGCTGATAGTTTTTTTGGCGGTTTATTTATTAGCCTCGTTAATCCTCAATGACTTTTATAAAGTGCCGATAACAGTGGCTTTTATCACGTCATCGGTCTACGCCATTGCTATTACAAGAAAACTAACTTTGAATCAAAGAATTACAAGGTTTAGCCGCGGTGCGGGAAACAAAAATATAATGCTGATGATTTGGATTTTCGTACTCGCCGGAGCCTTTGCTCAAAGTGCTAAAAGTATGGGCGGCGTACAAGAAGCCGTCAATATAGCAATAAAAATTCTTCCCGATAATTTTCTTTTACCCGGAATGTTTTTGACCTCGTGTTTTATTTCGTTAGCAGTAGGAACTTCGGTCGGAACGATAGCCGCCCTCATGCCGGTAGCCGCAGGAATAGCCTCACAAACAGGCATCAGCACGGCTTTAATGTCAGGAATTATTGTCGGAGGTGCTTATTTCGGTGATAATCTGTCGTTTATATCCGATACAACTGTCATCGCCACAAAATCACAAGGCTGCGAAATGAAAGATAAATTCTCTGAAAATATCCGCATCGTTTTGCCAGCTGCAATTATTGTCGCAATTCTGTATTTTTTTATCGGAAAAGATATTCACGCAACACTGCAAAATACTGAAATTCAATTTTTTAAAATAGTACCTTATCTTGTTGTTCTAATTCCGGCATTATTTGGCAGCAACGTCTTGATCGTACTTTTGTTAGGAACAGTTTTTGCCGGCATAATAGGAATATTTTCAGGCAGTTACGACATTTTCGGGTGGTTTGCCGAAATGGGAAAAGGTATACTTTCGATGTCAGAATTAATTATAGTAACACTTTTAGCGGGCGGAATGTTGGAATTAATACGCTACAACGGCGGAATGGATTATCTCGTTGAAAAACTTTCCTCGAAAATTTCAGGGCGCAGAGCCTCTGAATTTAGCATCGCATTTTTGGTATTTTTCGCCGATTTATGCACCGCTAACAACACAGTTGCTATTATAACAGTAGGACAACCCGTAAACAAAATCGCTAAAAAATTCGGTATCAATCCTAAACGTGCGGCAAGTTTGCTTGATACGTTTTCGTGTTTTGCTCAAGGTATAATTCCTTACGGAGCGCAAATGCTTTTAGCGGCAAGTTTTTGCGAAATTTCACCGTCCATGATACTGCCTTATTTGTTTTATCCGTTTTTAATGGGAATTTGCGCAATCCTCAGCATTTTGATAAGAAAAAATAATTGATTTTTTTTCTTTCACGTAACAAAAAACTCTGAAAAAATAATTAAGTTTGCAGCCGTATGGCATAAATTTAATTTTTTAGGCAAATAAAATAAATGGAACAATTAAAACATGAATGCGGTGTGGCAATGATACGCCTTTTGAAACCGCTTGAATATTATCAGCAAAAATACGGAACATGGATGTACGCCCTCAACAAACTCTATCTTATGATGGAAAAACAGCACAACAGAGGGCAAGAAGGCGCAGGAATTGCCTGCGTAAAACTCAAAGCATCTCCGGGTCAGGAATATATGTTCAGAGAAAAAGCCGCCGGCTCTTCCGCGATAACGGAAATTTTTTCCTCCGTTCAGGAAAATTTCAAGAATCTGAGTCAAGAGCAACTCCACAACGCTACGTATGCCGGGAAAAAATTACCCTTTGCCGGTGAAATTTATATGGGACATTTAAGATATTCCACAACCGGTAAAAGCGGTCTTTCATACGTTCATCCTTTTTTAAGGCGCAACAACTGGCGGGCAAAAAACCTTTGTCTTTGCGGCAATTTCAACATGACAAACGTTGAGGATATTTTTAGAGAAATCACCTCTGAAGGTCAACATCCGAGAGTTTATTCCGACACTTATATAATATTGGAACAGTTAGGACACCGTCTTGACTGCGAAAGCGAAAGACTTTTTAACGAGGCACGTTCGATAGGTCTTGCAGGCTTGGAAGTTACAAAATACATCGAAGACAATATTAATATTAGAAAAGTCCTCTTAGAAACCTCAAAAATTTGGGACGGAGGATATGTAATCTGCGGTTTTACAGGCAGCGGTGAAATGTTTTCGATGCGCGACCCTTGGGGCATACGTCCGGCTTTTTATTATTACGACGAGGAAATCGTAGCTCTCGCCTCAGAAAGACCTGTTATTCAGACGGCTTTTGACCTTAACGCCGCACAAATTCACGAACTCCTTCCCGGTCAGGCTATCACGGTCAGCAAATCAGGAAAAATTCAAGTTGCGGAAATCATTCAACCCAAAGAAAAAAAATCATGCGTTTTTGAAAGGATATATTTTTCACGAGGCAGCGATATTGACATTTACAAAGAACGTAAGGCGTTAGGCGAAATGTTAAGAGAACCTATCCTAAAGGCTGTGGATTACGATGTTAAAAATACTGTATTTTCTTTTATTCCTAATACGGCTGAAGTTGCATTTTACGGAATGTTGGAGGGCTTAAAAAAGTATTTGCTCAACAAACAGATAGATGAAATTTTATCGCTTAATGAAAAACCCACCCGCCAACAATTAGAAAGTATCTGCAACCATTATATCAGAAGCGAAAAAGTAGCATTAAAAGATATTAAACTGAGAACTTTTATCGCTGAAGGTAATTCAAGAAACGACCTTGCCGCTCACGTCTACGACATCACTTACGGCAGTCTTAGAGAAAATATTGATAATCTTGTCATCATCGATGATTCAATCGTCAGAGGTACAACTTTAAGAGAATCTGTTATAAGCATACTTGACAGACTCCACCCCAAAAAAATCGTTATCGTAAGCTCCGCACCTCAAATCCGCTATCCTGATTATTACGGAATTGATATGTCGAAAATGAGCGAATTTATTGCTTTTAAAGCGGCTATCGAACTGCTGAAATCTCGCGGACTTGAAAGCATTATCGACGATGTTTACCGTAAATGCAAGGCTCAAATGTCATTGCCGAAAACTCAAATGCAAAATTTCGTAAAAGAGATTTATGCACAATTCAGCGACGAAGATATTTCCCAAAAAATGGTTGAAATGTTGCGCTCGCCAAATGTTAAAAGCGAAATTCAAATCGTTTATCAATCCATTGAAAACCTTCGCAAAGCTATTCCGAATCACACCGGCGACTGGTATTTTTCAGGAGATTATCCGACACCGGGGGGCATCAAAAGGCTTTCTCAAGCATTCATAGATTGGTACGAAGAAAACAGGAAATAATTTCTTTCTTTGAAAAATAAAAAAACTGTTTTTATTTCTCCATTTCAAAATTTTTGTTGTATATTTGCAACCATAAAGGCCAAGGGAAACTTACTTCAAAATTTACTTCACGAAATTTTTAGTTTCCCGATTGCCTTTTTTTTTCAAATATAATGCGATATGGACAGAATTTCACTTCTAAAAGTGGCGCTACGCCAAAGGGCAGTTTTTATCCCTGAAAATCATGTGGTTGAAACGAAGGAAATTTCAAATTTTGCCGCTGATTTCTGCATCAATTTGTACAAAGCAGGATACGTGGTCAGCGAAAAACTTCTCCACGTCATCAATAGTCTCCCCGAGAAGCAACTCACTGAAATATACGGCATTATAAAATCAGCTCTCGGCATTGACAAAAATTGGACACCACTGGTAAAAAATTGGATTATCCCAACAGGTGAAAGCCGTGCCGACCATATTGCAACAGCAATTTTTAACTATTTCAATCCTAAAAAACTTGGCGTAAAAGCGGTTCAGATGCCGTGCGGACATTACATTCCCGAAGGTTCGTTCCCGATTGAAAGGTACAACGGATGTCCGTTTTGCGGTACACCATTTGAATTTTCCGATGAGAAAATTTCATGTCAAGGTTCAAAACATAAAATTCTAAACCTTTGGACGGAAAAAGATTTACAAAAACATTTTGAAAATCTACTCGCTTCGCCCGTCGCACTTGAGGCCACACAAAAAGACAGTCTAAAAATCCTTCTCAAAAACTTTACGATGCCTAACGATGTTAAAATCGTTGCAAAAGAGACAATTATCCTTGTTGTTGACTTTCTTTTGAAAAATGGCGAAATTCAAAAAACGGCGGAATATTTCTCCTCTCCTACCGACATTCTGCGTTACCTTTGGTACAATCATACCAATCAAATCCAAATAATTGAACCCAAAACGCTGATTGAAACCAAGAAAAATTCTATCGGCTACCATTGGGAAAAAGATTCGTCGCACAATTGGGTGAAAAAACTAAGAGAAGATGTGATGGCAAAAGAAGTAGCCAAACTCAAACTTCACTATTCACGCCCGATGTGCAAAATAGTTGCATTTTGGCTTAATTCATTGAAACTCAGCGCAGAAAAAATTTGCGAAATAATGCACCCGAAACGCGAAATGTGGGTAAGGTTTATCCGTGCGCTTCGTCTTACTGAATTTGCAAAAAAGGACGGTTTTAATAATCTTAAAAAGATACTTGATATTTTTTACAGAAAAGATTACACCGTTTGGCAGGGCGAAATCAACAAATTGAAACAATCATGCGAAATTGATGACAGCAAAAAAATGTTAATGCTGTTACAGCAACGTCCGGGAAATTTTGCACGTCAGTTGTTTTCGCTTTTGTTGCAATCCACTGACAGAAAGTTAGTTTTGGACAAGTTCTTGCAAATTGCCGACCAAATTCCAATGCGATTATTGATAACGCTCGGGATGTACGCTGAAAATTATTTCACCCGCGATGAAATCCGCACCGTAAAGGCAATCACCGGCAAAAACAAGCGCATCGAAAAGCCGCGCCTTATTGCCAACTATTCCGACGACGAACTAAAAACAATGATTCAAGAAGTCAAAGGCTTGTATGTCAGCGTATTAAAAGAACGTTTTTCAAAACTTCCCGCCGAGGGCAAAACGATGTACATCGCCCCCGAATTGTTTGATATTCCGCTTTCAATCGGCGAAAGGGCAAAAACAATTCAAGACACCGACTGCGCATTGCAGGGAACGATTTTCAAACCGGAAGGCAACAATATAAGGCTGTTTTTGCAGTGGGGCGTCGGACTTCCAGCTCAACATCTTGATATGGATCTTAGTGCCGCAATTATTTATGAATCAGGCGAAACCAGAGAATGTGCATATTATGAACTTTCGTTTGAAGGAGCAAAACATTCAGGCGATATTATGCATATTCCCGACCTAATCGGCACTGCGGAATACATAGAACTTGACATTCAAAAACTTCGCGAAACCGATGCGAAATACGCCGTTTTCACTTGCAATGCCTACACAGCCGGCACGCTTTCGCCAAATCTTGTAGTCGGATGGATGGATTCAAAACATCCGATGAAAGTTTCCAACGAAACAGGCGTAGCCTACGATCCTTCGTGCGTTCAGCATCAAGTGAGAATTTCTGCAAGCAACCTTTCCAAAGGCTTGGTTTTCGGCGTTTTAGACATCAACAAAAACGAAATAATATGGCTCGAAATGCCATTTAGCGGTCAAATTGCTCATCAACTCGACAACAAGGCCGTTCAAGGGCTTTTAAGGAAACTTGCCGCCCGCGCCAAAATAGGCGAAATCCTTTCAATCAAAGCCGCCGCACAAAACATCGAAATCGTCGCTGACAAGTCTGAGGCTGACCTCGTATATGATTACAATTGGGCTTCAGATACGGCAAAAGTCAGCGGATTGCTGTTAGGATAAAGGGAAATAACTCATTATGAACGAAGAAAAAGAAATATACAAAGTAACATTGGTTGGCAGCGGTGTCAATCTTATTTTGGTAATTTTCAAGTTTTTAGCAGGATTTTTCGGACATAGTGCCGCAATGATTGCCGATGCAGTACATTCTGTGTCAGATTTTGCCACTGACATTGTTGTTTTGGCATTTGTAAAAATAAGCCGTATGCCCAAAGACAAATCGCATGACTACGGACACGGCAAATTTGAAACCCTTGCAACAACATTAATCGGTGTTGCACTGTTTGCTGTTGCCGTAGGAATTTTCATAAGCGGTGTTAAAAAAATAATCAGTTGGGCAAACGGTGAAGCACTCACTCAGCCTGAAATGTTGGCTTTATGGGCGGCGTTAGCATCAATTATTTTAAAGGAACTAACTTACCGTTATACCATTGCAAAGGGCAAAATACTCAATTCTAAGGCAATGATTGCAAACGCTTGGCATCACCGTAGCGATGCGCTTTCGTCAATCGGCACGGGAATTGGTATCGGCGGTGCAATATTGCTTGGCGAGCGTTGGGCCGTACTTGACCCGATTGCTTCAATTATTGTCGGAATTATGATTGTTAAAGTCTCCGTTGAACTTCTTAAAAACGGTATGGACGAACTTATGGAACAATCGTTACCCGATTCAATAGAAGACGAAATCATAAAAATTGCATCAAGCGTTCCCGGAGTTTCCGAGCCTCATGATTTGTGCACACGCAGAATCGGAAACCGTTACGCCATCGAAATGCACATTCTTCTTAGCGGTGAAATGTCGCTTAACGAGGCACATGACAAATCCTCTGAAATTGAACGCCTTTTAAAAGAACGTTACGGCGAGCATACTCATGTTGCAATTCATATCGAACCGTTAGAAAGCGAAAGTCCGTCAAAGGCTTGATTAAGAAACGTCATTTTTTTTGTATTTTCACCTCTCCCCTTTCAACTGTTTAATTTTTCTAAGTGGCACATCATCAACGAGTTGTCGGCATTATGTAGATGCATTCCGCCGCCTTCACAGTAGCGGAAAAATTTACAATCAGCACAAATACCAATCTTAGCCCAATCACGGTTGCGAAATTTTTGAAATTTATTGTTCCAAACCTCCCAAAAATCGTCTTTGTAAATATTGCCTTGACTAAACACAGCCCTTATACCGGGACACGCTGAAATGTCGCCGTTACTCATCACCGATGCCACCGAAACGCCTGCCTCACAACTATAAAAATTGTCGCGGACATCATTTTCGTAACGTTCCAAAAAGCCTTCGCAACTGTAACTTACGTGCTTGCCCTCGGCGCGACATTCTATGATAAAATCCATCAATTGCCTGAGTTGTGCGCCGTTGAGTTGCAAATCCTTGTTCTCTGCGGCACGTCCCGCCGGAAATGCCGAAAACACTCGCCAACTTTTTACCCCAACGTCAAAGAGTTTAACTTTCAATTCGTTGAGAGTGTCCAAACTTTTGGGCGTAACACAAGTTGCTACGTCCCAATTTAATCCGGAAGTTTTACCAAGCAAACGTATTGCGTTGAAGGCACGTTGCCAACTTTCA
>JAFYDK010000074.1 GCA_017544805.1 Bacteroidales bacterium
AAAATGAAATTAACGAAAATCAAACTCACAAAGAAGCAGTACATCAACAGTTACCTCAGAAATTTTGAGGATGGCGACATTAACTATTTAGGCCTTTGCCTTGTTTCTGAAATTGAAGAAAGAAACAGCGAAATTGAAAACGAAGATGACAAAGAATTTGTCCTTGAACTTGTTGAAAACGCAATCGCGATTATGAATTCGGCGAAAAGAAGAAAACTTTTCAAAGCGGCAATCAACGAAAAAACAGCGCAATACTGCAAAACGCTCAAAAAAATTCAAAAAAACGCTTGCAGCTTAAGAAAGGAGAAAACAACAATGAAAAACACAAAAGATTTAGCGTACGAGTTACGGGAAAAAAGAATCGCAATGTACAAGACTTTGAGTCTTGTTGAAAAGTTCCAGGCTTTTTCGATTGATGGCGTTGACGTGAGAGAAGTTTTATACGCTTGCTCGTTTGACGAAGTAAAACTTTTAGCGAAAATTTTCAAAATTTCAGACGAAAGAATTCAGCAAGCAATTCAAGAAGAGCTTTTTGTTGGCGATGCATATTGCGCCGTAATTGCAGAAGAAATTTTCAACAGAAAGAGCGCGGCTTAAGAAAGGAGATTTTAAAAATGAAAGAATTTTTGAACAGACACATTTGCGGTTTTGCAACGTTTTTAGCGGTTTATTCGTGGGTTTTAGTTTTTACGATTGAGCTTTCAAGAATTTAAGGAGGTCTTAAAAATGATGACAACAACAAAAGAATTAAAGGCTTGTCCTTTTTGCGGTGGCGAAATGGAAATTACGACTGGTGGTATGGGATTTTTCTTTGAATGTTCTGAGTGCAAAGCAAGCTGGCACGGTGGCGTTCTTACGAATTACGCAACTCAAAACAAGCGCAATTTAAGAAGACTTATCAACAGTGCTATCGAAAAATGGAATAGCAACATAAGAAAGGAGGAGTTAAAAATGGCAATAATCACCGAAGAAATTAAGGAGCAAATCCTTAAAGTACGCGCAACAGGCCTTGTCAATATGCTGGATATAAACGGCGTTCAGCGAGTTGCTTTCGATAATGATTTTTACGAGCTTGTCTGCCTCATTGAAGAAGATAAACGTGGATAATAGTCAATAAAGTAGACACGATAAAGTAAAATAAATAAATTTTTCATTTATTTTTTGTCCAAAATTCTGCTTCTTTCTCATCTGGAGAAAGCCCGCCGTTAGCCTCGTGAGGCCGTTTTTTATTATAATAACCCTCAATATAAGAAAATAATGAATGTTTCACTTCTTCAATTTGCGAAAATCTTCGCCTGTTTACCTCCTCTTTCTTAAGAAACTTGAAGAAAGCTTCTGCAACTGCATTATCGTAAGGACAGCCGGGGGCTGAAAAAGATTGCCGAAAGCCAATCTTATCTAGTAATTGCCGAAACTCTTTCGAAGTATACTGTGTTCCTCTGTCAGAATGAAAAATTACAGACTTGGGATTTTTCCTTAATTTCCAGGCCTTTAATACAAGCTCAGTTACGAATTTCGCACTCTGAGTAGAATTAACGCCCCATGCTATAACTTTTCTTGCGAAAAGGTCTATGATTACGCAAAGATAAACTGATGCTTTAGCTACACGAATAACTGTTATATCGCTTACCCATACCATGTTAGGGCTCGGAGGATTGAACCGGCGTTTAAGCATATTTTCAGCATTATTATTAGCATTAAAATTCCTTGCGCGGCGTATATTTCTATGAGTTGACATTTTAGGCAGCTGCATAGATTTCATAAGGCGGTACACTCTTCCCGCACTAATATTTACGCCATATTCAGCCTTGAGACGCTGACGCATTTTCTTAACTCCGAGCCTTTTGTCAGAAGCATTGTAAAGTCGAAGAATTTTAGTCCTTAAAGCCTGATTTTCAAGTTCTCTTTTGGAGATTATCCTTGAGAAATGCTTATAATAAGAACTGCGGTTAACGTTTAAAACTCTGCATAGAGTTTTAATTTTATGCTCATGACGAAGCTTATGAACGGCCTCTAAGCGTTGTTTGAGTGAGGCGTGAATATGGCAATCGCTTTTTTTAATATTAAATTTTCCTCCTCAAGCAAAGCATTACGTTTTTGAAGTTCCTTGATCTGCTTTGCGGTCATAACGGTTTGATCGTCAATTTTAACTTCCGAAAACAGCTTAATCCAGCGTGATAAAGCACTAATAGAAACGCCGTATTCGCGTGCAAGCTGAGTTTGAGTTTTCCCATTTTGATACATGCTTACAAGACTTTTCTTAAATTCATCGTCATATTTAGAAAAATTATTTCCCATTTTGTGTATCCTTTCTGATTTTCTTTTTTCGTGTCCACTTTATTAGGATAACACCAGTTCAACAAGAACGTCATCACGGCTTGAAGCGTTAGGAGCTAAAAATGGCAGAAGAATCAACTCTTCAAGAGGCAAGACGAAAATTTAGCGAAGTAAGCCAGCGAGTACGCTCAGACGGTGAAAACTGGTCAGAATTTTTGACGTG
>JAFYDK010000010.1 GCA_017544805.1 Bacteroidales bacterium
AAACTTCGTTTTTGTCCATATCAAAAAGTTGATATTTCAATGACGAAGAACCGCAATTTATAACTAATATTTTCACTTTATTTAATTATGAATTTTTAATTTTTAATTCTTAATTGTCAACTGTCAATTGTCAATTACTTTGCAGCAGCCTGCAATGCTGTGATAGCCACCATATTAACGATGTCTTCAACGTAGCAACCGCGTGAAAGGTCGTTAACGGGAGCAGCCATACCTTGAAGAATAGGACCAACAGCGTCAGCACCGGCTAATCTCTGAACGAGTTTGTAACCGATGTTTCCTGCCTCCAAAGAGGGGAAAACCAAAACGTTGGCTTTTCCGGCAACATGGCTTCCGGGAGCTTTCAAATCTGCAACTTTCTGAACCATAGCAGCATCGGCTTGAAGTTCACCGTCGATTTCAAGTTCGGGAGCGGCAGCCTGTGCAAGTTTCGTAGCCTCTACAACCTTGTCTACAACTTCGTGCTGTGCTGAACCTTTGGTTGAAAAACTAAGCATCGCAACTTTAGGCTCAATACCTGCCAAAGCTTTAGCAGTTTTTGCTGAAATTACGGCAATATCAGCAAGTTGCTGTGCAGTCGGAGCAATTGTTACGGCACAGTCTGCAAAAAGGAATACTCCGTCTTGACCGTAATTTTTGTTAGGAACAACCACTACAAACGCACCCGATACGGTGCTAACACCAGGAGCTGTTTTAATGTACTGCAATGCAGGACGGATAGTGTCAGCCGTTGAACAAATTGCTCCGGCAACCATACCGTCAGCATCTCCGGCTTTTATCATCAAAGTACCCAAATAATAAGGACTATCAAGTTGTTTCAAGGCTTTTTCTACCGTCATACCTTTTGATTTGCGGATTTCAGCCATGATTTCTGCGTATTTTTGCTTGTTTTCGCAAGTTTTGGTATCGACGATAGTCGCTTTTGAAATATTTTTAAGACCAAATTTTGCGGCTTCAGCCTTAATGGTATCGGGATTTCCGATTAAAACCAATTGTGCAATACCTTCACCGAGAATGGTTTCTGCGGCTTTCAATGTGCGTTCTTCTTCGCCTTCAGGCAACACAATACGTTTGTTTGCCTTTTTTGCGTTTTCTCTTATTTGTTCCAGTAACGTCATGGATGTAAGATTTTTATATGATTTATTAGTATTTTTTTAACTCACAAATTTAGAAAAAAAATACGTACCGAAAAAAATTTTTAGAATTTTTAATTTTAACATCAACTTTTTTCCTAAAAACATAATATTTTTATAATATTGCAGAAAATTTAATTTACTAAAATTGCAGCGTTATATTTTAGATTCTCAATTAAATGAAAAAAACGTATCTCAATTTGTTGTGTGCCGTTTTTACGGCTTTTTGTTCTTGTAATACAGACGAACCACCGATTGCCCAAGGCATCGAAGAAACACCATTTACGTATCAGCCCACTGGAGAGATTTCAGGCTATGAATATGTCGATTTAGGATTGTCAGTAAAATGGGCAGCCAAAAATTTAGGTGCTGAAAATTTTTACGACAACGGTTATTATTTTGCTTGGGGCGAGGTTACGGTCAAAGAAAATTATAATTGGCAAACATACGCTTTTGGTTCTACGGGCAATTTTACAAAATATGCTCAAGGTGATGAAGACACACACCTAAAACCCGAAGACGATGCGGCTACTGTCAATATGGGAGAAAATTGGCGTATACCAACCCACGATGAAATCTCCGAATTACGGGAAAACTGTCAGTGGCAATACGCCAAAGTAAACGGTATTATAGGATTTATCGTAACAGGTGGCAACGGTAATAGTATTTTTGTTCCTGCAAGCGGTTATATGTCAAACACTGAACTTAAAATGCAAGGCAAAAGTGCTAATTTTTGGGGCGCAAACCTAACCGCTTACGATGCCACAAAAACAGTAGCTTACGAACTTGTGGCTTACCGCTCCACCGATAATTCTGTAAACAGATATGCCGGAACAATTTCACGCTATTACGGCGAACCTATCAGAGCCGTTAGCAACGCTCAATGAAAAAAAGAAGACGTTTTTCTGCGCGGAAGAATATTAATTTTCATTCCGCCCATAAACGTTGCTTTAGGCATATAAAAACCCTCGTAAGTTTGGTACTTCTGACCTAAAAGGTTTTCGCCTTTAACAAAAAGAGACAAACCTCTAAAGAGAGAATAACCCAAATTTGCGTTAAGGAGCGCGTAAGATTCAGTTTTAGGATCGTTGCCCGTTAAAATGTACAAACCCGAAACGTATTGCAAACTTATGCTCGAAGAAAATTTCTTGTCCGAGACATAATCAGCCATAATGAAAAATTTATTTTCAGGCGCACCCGTTACGGGTTTGTCCATATTAAGATAAGAATAATTGAAGACAAACAACAGATTATGATTCAAAGCGTATTTTACGCCTAATTCAAAACCGTAGTTTTCAAACCCGCCCGTGTTTTGACGAATCATACCCGGACCATCCGTTCTTGGAACAACGTTAATAAGATTATCACCTTTTATATAGAACAAATTCGTCTCAAACCTCAAACGGCGCATTATTTTGGAATACGCAACCTCATAATTCATCATTTTTTCGGGTTCAAGCTCTGAATTTTTAGGAGCGAACATATAAAGTTCCATAATCGTAGGATTTCTGAAACCTTTTGAAACAAGCACTTTGAAATTATCATTTTTCAAGGTATAAAACGACAAGCCGAACTGCGGAATCATTTGAGTTCCCGCCTCAGAATGAGAATCAGCTCTAAAACCGAAATCTGCTGTAAGCCATTTAGTTATCTCCTGTCTAAAATCAACATAACCGGCAACCTCGCTTTGATTTTTATCCGAGACTAAATCAACACTATGACCGTCAAAAAAATCGTTAAAAGCCTCTCCACCAAAATTTTGATAATCAAAACCCAAGGTAATTCTGTTTCCCGAAAACAGACTCACAGACTGATACCAATTGATACCGCGGATAAAATCATCATGCTTGTAAAGATAATCTTTCAAAGGCTGACTCCAAAGATGTCCGTCATTTATTTCATGGTGTCCCCAATCATAAAAAAATCTTAAAACACCGGATGTTTTTTCACCGTAATTATTTGAAAGCGAAACACTTGTAAGACCTCGTGAAATCTCAGCATGAGCATCAAAAAGCGGTGCGTCTTCGGGTCCGGGATTAGAAAATTCAAAATAAGTCAAATCCAAATCCGCTGAAACCCTCCAATTTTTATTAATATCATAACCGAGTTTAATAAAATCCGTATACTGCTCAAAATCAGAGTTTTGTCTGTGTCCGTCAGTACGTTGGTAATTAACGCCCAAAACCATAGAAAATTTTCCACGGTTAATCATCGAAGAACCCTCAGCTTGAAAAGTGCCGTAACTTCCGCCCGAAATTAAAAAATTCGTTCTAACTGCATTATCATCAAGGACTTTACGCGTTATAATGTTCATAACCCCGCCCATAGCGTTAGAGCCGTACAAAACCGAAGAAGGACCACGGAGAATTTCAACATTATCCGCCATAAACCATTGATAAACATCGGGAATCGGGTGTCCCATCAACCCAGCGTATTGCGGCTGACCGTCTATCAAAACGAGAAATTTTGCACCGCCCCCTACTCCGCGCACTTTGATTTCACCCGCTGCATTAGTCGATACACCGTAACCGACAATGCCCCTCGAGGTCGAAAATACTCCCGGCGAGAATTGAGTAACCGCCGGCATAAGCGAAAGATTATAATTTTTATATAACTCAGAATTTGAAATTCTTGTTACTGTCAAAGGTAAATACTTGACTTCAACAGCATTACGTGTTCCTGTTACTACGACTTGAGAATGTATAACCGTAGAATCTGCAATATCCTGCGCCCTTAAAAAAAATGACGAAAACACTGCTAATAATATAAGTGCTATTTTCTTCATAAAATAATGATATAATTAATTAAAAAAAATTCAGCGCAAAATTAAAAACAAATCCCTCAATAATACAATAAAGCTATGCAAAAATAAATTTTAAAAATATTTTTTGGCTATAAAAACGTGATTATCAATTTTTTAGAGAAAAATAATATTATCTAAATGTAAATTTTTCTTTGTGCGGTCTTTAAAATAAAAAAAATTTAGTATCTTTGCAAATCGAAATAAGAAGATATGATTAGGCGTTAACAAATATAAAAACTAATATGTCAAAAGTATTTGCAATTGCCAACCAAAAAGGAGGTGTTGGCAAAACTACAACTTCTATTAATCTTGGTGCTTCGTTAGCAGTGTTGGAGAAGAGAATTCTTTTAATTGATGCTGATCCTCAGGCTAACTGTACCTCAGGTTTGGGATTTGAACTCAGGACAATTGAAAAGAGCGTTTACAACTGCCTTACCGACGATGTAGAACCGAAAGATGTTATACTCAAAACAAGCACTGACGGTTTGGATTTGATTCCCTCACACATCGACTTGGTAGGTGCTGAGATAGAATTGCTCTCTCAAGAAAACCGCGAATACAGGATGAAGGCTTTCATCGACAAAGTACGCGACCAATACGATTATATAATGATTGACTGTTCTCCTTCATTAGGTCTTTTAACAGTCAATGCGCTTTCGGCTGCCGATGCCGTTATCATTCCCGTTCAATGCGAATATTTTGCACTTGAGGGATTAGGTAAGTTATTGAACACCGTTAAGATGATTCAAGCAAGGCTCAATCCTCAACTTCAAATCGAAGGATTCCTTTTAACGATGTACGACTCAAGGCTCAGACTCTCCAACCAAGTAGTTGAAGAGGTAAGGCAACATTTCCAAGATATGGTATTTAAGACGTTGATTTTAAGAAACATACGTCTTTCGGAAGCACCTTCGTTCGGCAAACCTGTAATAGAATACGATGCTGCCTCAAACGGTGCTGTTAATTACTTGAACCTCGCAAAAGAGATTCTTGAAAAAGATGCAAAAGCATAATTTTTTTTTTAAAAAAAGGAAAAATAATAAAAAAATACAATGAGCAATAAACAAAAATTCGGATTAGGGCGCGGAATAAATTCGTTGTTAGCGGACAACTCTACGTTTAATCCCAACCCTGATGCGGTTGTTAATACCGGTGAGGTAGCTGCGGTTGATATTAATCTTATCGTACCCAACCCTACACAGCCGCGTACTGATTTCGATGAAGAAAAACTCATTGAATTAAGCGAGTCAATTAAGGCTTTAGGTGTAATCCAACCCTTAACGCTCAGAAAAATTGACGGCGGTAAATTTGAAATTATTTCGGGTGAAAGACGTTATAGAGCATCGAAACTTGCTGATTTAGAGAAAGTTCCTGCGTATATCACAGAGGCCGACGATGTTAAAGTACTTCAGATGGCTTTGGTTGAAAATATTCAAAGGGAAGACTTGAACGCAATCGAAGTTGCTCTTACTTACAACCGTCTTATCGAAGAATGTCATTTGACTCAAGAAGAATTGAGTACGCAGTTAGGCAAAGGCAGAACGACTATAACAAATTCAATCAGGCTTTTGAAACTGCCGGATCAAATACAGGCGGCTTTAAGAAACAAAAAAATCACTGTAGGTCAGATTCGCCCGCTAATCAGCGTTGAAGACCCTGATTTGCAGTTGGATTTGTTTCAAAAAGTTCTTAATTATCAACTTTCTGCCCGTCAAGTAGAGCAATTAGTAAAAGATCCGGAAGGTTACACCTTTGAGAACGCAGAAGAAGAGCCGACACAAGAGCCTAACGAAAATCAGGAAAACCCTGAAATTTCGGACAAAAAAGTAATGGTAAAGGCTCAAAGGCCTAAACTTACTGACAGTCAAAAACAGGTGAAAGTAAATTTCAGCAAAAAATTCAACGTACCCGTGGATTTGAAAACTGACGGCAAAGGCGGTTGCAAACTTACTTTCAACCTCAAAACTCAGGAAGATTACGACAAAATCATAGAATTACTAAACAATGTCCCTTTGTAGGAAAATCTTAACATTGCTGTTTTTGATACTGCCCGCTTTAGGTGCGTTCGCCCAAGATGATACCGAAAAGCCGGATTTGGAGGATCCGGCCGTAAAACAAGGGTACAGAGAAGGGCGTAATGACACTACGCGCGGCAGATTTTCCACTAACGGCGATAATTACGAATACGTGGAAGACAGCGAATTTCTTAACGATACGAGTTACGTAGCCCCTAAAAAAAATCCGAAACTCGCTGGTTGGATGTCTTTTTTTCTGCCCGGCGCAGGACAGTTTTATAACCACCAATATTGGAAAATTCCAGTTATTTACGGCACTTTCGGAACACTTATATACGTTTCGCAATTTTATAACGTCAGATACAAACAACTTAAAAACGATGAAAGGTATTTCTTAGCGCAGGCCGGGGGAAATACTTCTTACACCGGAAAAAGTTTTTATAATCTAACAAACGAAGCCGATATTGTCAGATATATGCGCAAATACCGCCGTTATAGGGATTTGTGTTATCTTGGCACGTTTTTGGTTTATATAATGAATATATTTGATGCCGTTGTTGATGCTCACCTATATGATTATAACATTACGGACGATATTGCGATGCGAATAGAGCCGTATGCCGCTCCTGAAGTTTTCGGTTGCAATGCAAATTTCGGAGCAAAGTTTATCATAAGGTTTTAAAGAAAAGAAAACGACATTTTTTTGGGATTTTTCATTTTTTACAAAAATAATTCTATCAAAATCTGTATAAAAAAAATACTATGAAAAAAATTTTTTTAGCCGCTTTGACGGTATGTTTTATCTCAACTTCAAAAACTTACGCTCAGGAACCCGACCTGACAAACGATGACTCTCTTACCGCTGTAGATCCTATAACGGAAGCTGTTATCGAAGAGACTCAAGTAAATGACGAAATTGACAGTCTGCTTTCACTATGGTACATCAAAAACACTCTTAATTCAGAACTTTCAACCCGTGAGGCAGCTATGGACAAAACTCCGATATATTTCGGAGATTCGGTTTACGAATCGGTTTTAAAATCTATTCCGACAACGTTCCCGTTAGTATATAATCAGAAAGTCAAAGACTGGATTGAAATGTATATCCGTAGAGGTAAATACTTGATTCCTACACTTTTAGGCTTGTCCCAATATTATTTCCCGAAAATCGAAGAGGTCCTTGATCAATATGGTATTCCATTGGAACTGAAATATTTGACGATTGTAGAATCAGCCTTGAACCCGTTGGCTGTTTCAAGAACGGGAGCAACCGGACTTTGGCAATTTATGTACGGAACGGGCAGAATGTACGGTCTTGAAGTTACAACTTTGGTAGACGACCGTCGCGATCCCGACAAAGAAACCATTGCAGCTGCTAAATTTTTGAAAGACCTTTACAGCATTTACGGCGATTGGGCTTTGGTAATTGCAGCCTACAACTGCGGTCCGGGAAATGTTAACAGAGCTATAAAACGTTCGGGCGGAAAAAATACTTTTTGGGAAATTTATCCTTACCTTCCAATGGAAACAAGAGGTTACGTTCCCGCTTTCATCAGTGTTAATTACTTGATGAACAACTACAAAGCTCACGGTTACGCTCCTTTCAACGTTGATATGCCGACTTATTCAGATACGGTTATGATCAACGACAAACTGCATTTTGCACAAGTTTCAGGCGTGCTTGGCATTCCTATTGAAAAACTCAGAACTCTCAACCCGCAATACAAAAAAGACATTATTCCGGGAAATATCAGCAAAATGACTTTAAGACTTCCCACTGAATATGCTACAAAATTTGCAGAACAAGAAAAAGAAATTTACGCTTATCAGGATTCGATATTTTTTTCACCGCAAAAAAACCTCGAATACGTAAAAGCCAATACACCTATCAATCCTAAAAACGGAAATTCAAGAAGTTACAGTGCTGAGCCTTGCGACAATTCTATCCCCGCCGGAACCTCAAAACTGATTTACACAGTAAAACAAGGTGATACATTCGGTTTCATAGCTAACTGGTACGACGTAAAAGTTGCAAAACTCAAATGCTGGAACAATATCGAAAGAGACAGACTCAACGTAGGACAAAAACTTACCGTTTACGTTCCTACCAAACGTCTTAACACTTACAAAAATATTGATAACATGACTTTTGCGCAAAAACAAGCACAACAGTCAAATCAAATCGTAACAAAATCCAATTCCGAAGGTAAAAAACTTGATGCCGGTTACGAATATTACACTATCCGCAAAGGCGACAACCTTAGCACAATAGCATCGCATTATCCGGGAATTTCGGATCAGGACATCATGAGAATCAACGGTTTTACAGCCGCTGACGTTAGAAAACTGCAAATCGGACAAATTATTAAAATTCGTAAAAAATAATATTAAAAACAAAAATCAGGAAAAACAATGGTAAGGCCATCAAGAACATTATTATTTTTCGTCATAACTCTGTCATTTTTAGCATTGTTGATGTTGGTTTTTCCAAATGACGGAATAAAAATCAATAAAGATATAACATTGTTTTTCCCTGATTTTGAGGATTTTTTTGCGGAATACAATGCCCCTGAAAAAGATAGTACGGTCTCCTCTAAAATTATTTTTTCGATTGATGAAGATTTGAACGCTATCGAAGAAGATACACTTGAATACGTCTTTCATGAAGAAATCGTAGACTCCTCGGTTTACTCTTTCAAACCAAGGGCGATAATGACAGATTCCATAAGACAACCATTGGAATTGCCTAACTCGGGGCTGGCTTGTTTGCAGCCTCTTTTCGCAGCTCTTACAAATCCTGACGAGCTTAAACACGTTGTCAGAATAATGCACTACGGCGACTCGCAAATCGAAACCGACAGAATAACTAATTATCTTCGTTATAAACTTCAACAACAATTCGGAGGCTCTGGTCCGGGACTTATTCCCGCAAAAACAGCTTACGGATACAAATCACCGTGCGAGGTTATCAACGAGGGAGAATGGACTCGTTACACGGTATTTCCTAAAATAGATACCGCCGTAGGACATTCAAGATACGGTGTTTTGGCTGCTTTCGGAATGTTTTCACCGCTGAAGAAAAAAACTTTAGAACCCACCCCCACTGAAAAGAAAGATACAATTAACTCTACAGATTCCACATCCGAAGTTGCAACTAAAGAAGAACAACTTCAAGAAGAAACTTCACAAGTGGAAATTCAGCAAGAAATTGTTGATAATCAGACCGTTTACAAAGGCTCTTTGACGATAATCCCCTCGCCTATCGCACGCGCAGGTGTCAAACAAATCAAAAAATGCCGTATGCTTTACGGAAATTGCCCCGAGGCTTTTGAAGCAAGAGTTTACGACGGTGAAAATCTGCTTTTTGCAGAAAAACTAAGAGCAGAAAACTTTTATACGACAAAACTTTGGAATTTCGATACGCCGCCTTCAACACTGAAATTTGAATTTTCGGCTAAACAAAGTCCTGAAATTTACGGTTTTGCGTTAGACGGTTTGAGCGGTGTTGCCGTTGATAACATAGCTTTGAGAGGTTGCAGCGGAACAATTTTTACGATGATTAACGGCAAAATGTTAGCGCAAATGTACAAAGAACTTAACGTTAAATGCGCTATCCTACAATTCGGTGGCAATGCCGTACCATACATGACGGAAGAAAAATTAAACGGTTTCAAAAACTCGTTTGCCGCTCAAATCAGATACCTGAAAAAACTTTGTCCCGATATGGCAATCATTGTCGTAGGACCTGCCGATATGAGCGAAAAAGTTCAGGACAAATATCAAACTTACGAAATTTTACCGGCCGTTGTGGAGGCTCTCAAAACAGCAGCTCTGAACAATAATTGCGCATTTTGGGATATGTACGCAGCAATGGGCGGTGAAAACACCATGCCCGACTGGGTTTATCACGATCCGCAATTAGCAGAAAAAGATTTCGTACATTTTACGCCTAACGGTGCTAACGTTATGGCAAGAATGTTATACTCGGCAATAATTTCACGCTACAATGAATACATCAGAAAAAAATGAAAATGAAAAGGATTTTAAGAAAAACATTTTTTATTTTTACGGTATTAACGGCATTAACTCAAATCTCTTTTGCTCAATATTATGCAAAAGGTTATCCGTTTGACATAACTTATTATCCCTTTGCTGATTACAGCAAGGGTGTGATGACTTTTTCCAAAGATTCGGCAAAATTTGAAAGAGTTTATTCCAAACTTGATTCCATGATAATGTACGGCAAAGGCAAGTTGAATATCGTTCAAATCGGAGCCTCACACACTCAAGCCGACATTTTTTCGGACAGAATGAGGTACAGACTTCAAACCCTTCATCCTGGACTCGTAGGCGGGAGAGGTTTTGTTTTTCCCTACCAAATGACCAAATCCAACAACCCGATAAATTATAGAATCACTTACACGGGTTTTTGGACAACCTGCCGCAACGTGGAATGGAAAAAGACTTGCGAACTCGGAATTTCAGGTGCTTCAGCCACAACCTTGGACGTAAAATCAAGAATTTCGATTACCATGAATCCTCAATATGCGGTTAAATACGATTTCAACGAAGTAAAAATTTTCACTGCGCCACAAGCCGGACAATTTGAAATCGTACCCGATGAAGATATGGGAAAATACACCGTAGAAAAAATTGACAGTTTGGGTTATATTAATATCAAATTTGAAAAATATTTGAAAGTTGCCAATTTTCATTTTGAAAAAACCTCAGAAGAACAAAACTGCTTTGTCCTTTACGGTTTTTCGCTCGAAAACGACAATCCGGGAATCACTTATTCTGCAATCGGAATCAACGGTGCAAGTCTGAAATCATGGCTTTCATGCGCTCATTTTGAAAGACAATTACAAAAACTCGAACCCGATTGGTTGGTTATTTTTTTAGGCGTTAACGACGGCAATTCACAGAATTTCAGCGAAGATTTTTTTTATTCTAATTACGTAGCTTTTATCGAAAGAATCAAAAAATATTGTCCTAACACGGTTTTTACATTTATCGTGCCTAACGATTTTTACCTTTTTCGCCGGCGACCTAACCCCGCAATGGAAAAAGAAGAACAATCAATTAAACAACTTGTAAACCGTTACGGTGAATCGATGTTCAGTATTTATTCCTTGATGGGTGGCTTCGGAAGTTCTACAATTTGGGTTCACAAAGGTCTTATGGCATACGACAAAGTCCACATGACCGCAGCAGGTTATAATTTCTGCGCCGACGTTTTTTTTAACGCATTCATAAAAAGTTACAGCAATTATTTAGACAAAAAGAAATAGCAAATGGGAACTTTTTTTTCTTGGGAAACAATTAAAAGTCTGCTGACTTACGATCCCACAAAGCCGCTGCTTTTTACGCAGTTTTACTTTTGGGGATTTTTCGTAATAGTTTTAGCAATTTACGCTTTTGTTTACAAACGTACTGCAGTAAGAAATTTTTATTTGCTCATAGCAAGTTTCTTTTTCTATTACAAAACGGGCGGAATTTTTGTAATACTTTTAGCATTTACTGTTGTAAGTATTTATTACATAACAAATTGGCTACATAAACAACCAGATGGATTAAAACGTAAACTAATCCTTAGTTTGGGCGTTATAGTAAACCTTTTCGTCTTATTTTATTTTAAATACGCAGCTTTTATCGTCAATTCGATAAACGATTTCTTCGGAACAGATTTACATGTTGTAAATCATTTTTCGCTTGCTTTTAACAGCGTTTTCAACACTGATTTCGTTACTGACAAAATCATTTTGCCGGTGGGAATTTCGTTTTTCACGTTTCAGGCAATAAGCTATTGCGTAGACGTTTACCGCAGACAAATCGAACCCGTAAAATCGGTTTTGGATTTCGGTTTTTACGTTTCGTTTTTCCCGCAACTCGTGGCAGGACCTATCGTGAGAGCCTCGGAATTCGTACCGCAAATTTATAAACCATACAACCTTACCAAACAAGAATTTGGAATGGCGTTGTTTATGATTTTGAAAGGTTTAATCAAGAAAATTTTTATCTCGGATTATATCTCAATAAACTTCATAGATAGGGTTTTTGACTCGCCGATGAAATATTCCGGTTATGAAACTTTGATGTCGCTTTACGGATATTCACTTCAAGTTTACACCGATTTCAGCGGTTACACCGACATTGCAATAGGTTTGGCGCTTTTGTTAGGATTTCGTCTGAGCATCAACTTCAACTCGCCTTACAAAGCAAAATCAACGGCTGAATTTTGGCGTCGTTGGCATATTTCGCTTTCTACATGGTTAAAAGATTATCTTTACATTCCAATCGGCGGCAACAGAAACGGCTCTACGGGTGGTTACATTTGCTGGGTCGTAATTCTTTTGGTCATAACGATGCTTTCTTCAAGCCTTTTGGTGGGCGGAATTTTGTTCGGCATCATGGCTGTTTTGGCGATAATAGCATATTTTAATCCGAATTTTAAACTAACGCTGACAACTTCGATGAACAATTTTATAACGATGTGGTTAGGCGGTCTGTGGCACGGCTCAAGCTGGATGTTCGTAACTTGGGGCGCATACAACGGTATCGGACTTGTTATCTACAAACTTTGGAGAAAAGAAACTCAAGTTTTAAGATGGATTTTCTTCTTTGTACTGAATTTGGCGGCTTATATTACATACGACCAAAATTTATGGCACAATCCTAACGGACTTGTACTCTGGGCGATAGCGGATTTTGTATGGTTTTATGCGTATTTCGTTTGGGTCGTTAAACAGAGTGAAAAAGATTTAAAAGCCTTGAAATATACTTTAGCATTTATTTTAACGGCATTTTTCTCTTTGTGTGCCACCGTAATAACAGGTTTTTGGCAAAGCGATGCAAAATATATTTCGTGGATAATCTTAACGGTTTGTGCCTCAGCGGTTTTCTATTTTGCGGACAATTACGAAAAATTTTTCCCGAAAAAAAATGATAAAGAAACTGAAAATTTACCCTTGACAATTTTTTTCTGGAGTGATTTTATTATATCTTTGGGATTTTGTTTTTTGGGATACACCTCAACGTTTTTCCTGATTTGGCTGCTTAGTGCCTCAATCATGCTCGCTGCAAGATTGTATTACATTACAAAAAGTCAAATCAAAGAACCTCAGAAATTTATCACTTACATTTGGGGTATATTTCTGACTTTCAATTTTATAACGTTTACGAGAATTTGGTTCCGAGCTCCGGACATCGAAACCACGAATCAAATTTTGGAACGTCTTCTCAACGGTTGGGACGTATCGCTTATTGCCACTATGACAATGAGTTATAAGAAAGTTTTCATCGTAATTCTTTTCGGAATGATGGTGCATTGGCTTTCTCAAAATTTCAAAGACAAATACACGAATTGGTTTATTAACACCTCCGTTTGGGTGAAAATACTGATTTGCGTTGCGATAGTATTTGTGCTGTATCAGGTAAAAGCATCTGATTTGCAGCCATTTATATATTTCCAATTCTAACTTAATAAAATAAAAATGGCAGAAAAAAAAGAAAAGGTTGTTAAAACGACAAAAACCGTTACTACAACGACAACCACCACAACAACCGTAAAAAAACAAAGTTGGTGGAAATCGCTAAAAAAAGGAGCAAAAACGGCGTTGATTTTAGGTGCGACAGTAGTTGTAATTGCTGGCGTTTTGTTGATAATTTTCGGTCGCGCCAAAAGTATTTCATCCTCGATGGAAAATACTATTGCAAAAGACGGAAAAGTATTTTTCAACCGCTTTGCTTCGCCCTCTCAAGGCGACATAGTAGTTTTCAGACACCCCGAAACCGATAGTGTGGTACCCTCTGCTCCCGATAAAAATTATTATAAAATGTGCAGAATGTACGGTCCGGCATGGTGCTCTAAATCCGATGTCGTAACACAAAAATTAAGAAAACGTCCGATTTATCTCTCAAGAGTTTACGGTACTCCGGGCAGCATTATTGAAATCAAAGACAACGAAGTATACGTTAATAATCAGAAAGTTGCAGCTCCCGAATCTACAAAATATCCGTATTTCGTAGTAAACGAAAGATTGATGAGCAACAAAACTCTTGACTCTTTGGGAATCAAAAAAGAAGATATGTCAGGCGAGGAAGATTATGCCGAAACATATTTGAGCATTTACAGAGAAAAAGTTGCAGCTAATGCCGGTCTTGCCATTTATTGTCTTAACGATAATTCCGCCTCTAAACTCGAAAAACATTCAGTTTTCAGCAGAATAGAAAAAATCGTTTTACCCAAAGACCTTTTTGAACCGACAGTTTTCCCCTATCAAGAGAAAAAACATTGGAATCAAAGCAATCTCGGTCCCGTTATGGTACCGCAAAAAGGCAAAATCTTAAAACTTAACTCTAATACGATTGCCCTTTACCGCCGTTGCATCGAAGCATACGAAAACAACAAAGTCGAAGTAAACGGTGATGTTATTTTAATCAACGGACAACAGACTGACAGTTATAAATTCAAAAGAGATTATTACTACGTAATCGGAGACAACCGCTCGTCAAAAGACGATTCCCGCTATTTCGGTTTCTTACCTGATAATCACATCGTTGGCGTAGCGTGCGAATAAAAAAATATAATTAATAAGGGCGAAAAAAAATTTCGCCCTTATTATTTTTTAGTACAATTAAATTCCACAAGTCGATGAAATTATCAAAATAAAACTCTACCAAAGTTATTTTCATAAGAAATTAAAACGGATCAGAGTCAGAAAGCTTTACACCCCAAGTTTTACGCAAAGAATCCATCTGCCTCATAATGCGGAGAATATCTTCGTGCGGCATTTCCAACGGCTCTATCCTACCCTGAGAAATAGCATTAATACAACAATCAACCTGATATTCATAACCCGTTATCTGCGGCGGACACTGAACCTTTTCTACAAGGTTATAATCCTGATTATAAACCGAATACGACTGCGGATTATTAACATTTTCAACGATAACAAAACCGTCTGTTCCCGAAATTATTCCTTGCCGGTCGCTTTTTGCAATCAACGAAGAAGAAAGCACGGCAATACGGCCGTCAGAATATTCCAAAGTGATACTTTCTTGAGCGTCAATACCCGTATGATATTTTATGCAATGCGACGAAGTCTCTTTTATGTCGCTTCCGAAAAACATATCGGCAAAGTTCAAAACGTAAACCCCTAAATCCAACAACGCACCGCCGGCAAGTTCAGGTTTGTACATTCTCTCCTGCGCAATATTAGGATAACAAAGATTAGCCGAAAGCATAACAGGTTTTCCTATTATTCCACTGTTAATAACCTTAGAAATCATTTGTCGCATAGGTTGATAACGTGTCCAAATAGCCTCGGCTAAAAACACTTTCCGCTCATGAGAAATCTTTATAAGTTCCTCAGCCTGAGGTGTATTAACGGTAAAAGCTTTTTCGCAAAGTACGGGTTTGTTTTTCAAAAGGCACATTTTTGCCTGCTCAAAATGATGAGAATGCGGTGTTCCGATATATATAAGGTCTACCTCGGGGTCGTCGGCAAGTAAGTCGTAACTGCCGTAAAATTTGGGAATCGAAAACTCTGAAGCAAATTTTTCGGCTTTGTCCAATGTGCGTGAAGCCACAGCGTATGCGCGGGCAGAAGTCATTTTGGCAAGTGTTTTCGCCATTTTGTCGGCAATCCACCCCGTTCCGAGTATGCCGATGTTGAATACTTTTTTGCTCATAAATTACGTATTTTTTTTTAAGATTTTGATTTTGCAATAATAACATAAAATTTTAAAAGGAAAAAATTATAAAGCCCTAACAGTTTTTTTATACAAAAAAATTTGTTATAATCAAAAAACGTTGTATATTTGGCATTGAAAAAATAAGCGTTTTCAGTCATGCAAAATTCTTTACTTATGGGAACAGAAAATGGAAAAAACACGGTTATCGCCATCGATGCCCAAAAAGTCAGTGTCCCTGAATATCACGGACTTTTCAAAAAGAAACATTCTGACATTGAGTTAATACCGTATCCGATTGAAAATCATATCTATATGTTTAAAAAAGAGTTCCGAGAAACAATAGTCGGAGAAATCCTTAAAACAAAAAGATTCGGTAAAAGACCGCCTAAATTTCTCGCCACTTTCTTGAAAAATACATACGGATTTTCACTTTATGAAATATTTTTCAAGCCGTATTATCAAAAAATTTTCCAACAGGATTTGAAAAACATCCTATTTGCAGACGTAGAAAACCTCTTCACAAAAACCTCGGCAAAAGAAATCTTGCTGTCTAATTTTAACTGCGCAGGCGACAATCTCGCCAATTCTGAAGAAAATAATTTCTCTTGCCAGGTAAAAACCGAAGTCTTCGTAAAAACCGACAGAAATTCCTACACATCTGTCCTTATCCCTAATCAAAATTTTAAAGCGTTAAAAATCATTTGTTTAAGCAATATTGAGGATTGCTCCGACAAAGAATACAACGCCGTTATTGAGTTTGTTGGCGAGCTTTCGAAAGAGGAAATCTTAGAAGAACTCCCAAAACTGCCGCTAAATCCGAAATTCATCTGCCTTAAAAGCGGACTATCAGAATAAAGATTTTTTTTAGAATATTTTTTTACAAAAACATACAATGAAATTAGAAAAATTATCATCGGAAATTTCCAAAACGACTTACCCGGGAAGAGGTATCGTTATAGGAAAATCAAAAGACGGAAAATATGCCGTAACTGCTTATTTCATAATGGGTAGAAGTGAAAACTCCCGCAACAGAGTCTTCGTAGAAGACGGTTTAGGAATAAGAACTGAGGCTTTCGATCCCAAAAAACTCAAAGACCCGAGCCTTATAATTTATGCTCCCGTAAGAGTTTCTGGTTTTGACACAATCGTAACAAACGGCGACCAAACAGATACCGTTTACGATTTGATGAATGAACAATTCACTTTTGAACAAGCGTTGAAAACCCGTCAATTTGAACCCGATGCTCCGAATTTCACACCAAGGATTTCGGGCATTATGAACGTTAAAGACGGAAAATATTCGTTCTTTATGTCAATCTTAAAATCTGACAACGGCCGCCCTGAATCTAATTGCAGATATACATTCCATTACGACAATCCGATTGCAGGCGAAGGACGTTTTATCCACACTTACCAAGGCGACGGAAATCCGCTTCCGAGTTTTGAAGGCGAACCACAAAAAGTTGAAATTTCAGGAAATATCGACGAATTTACTTTAGAGGTTTGGAACAGTCTGAATCAAGAAAACAAAGTTTCGCTCTTCACAAGATTTATCGACATCGAAACAGGAAAATTTGAAAGCAGAATCATTAACAAAAATACAAAATAAAAATGCAGGAATATCAGTTGAAATACGGTTGCAATCCCAACCAAAAACCTTCAAGAATATACATGGAAAACGGCAGCGAACTGCCCGTAGAAGTGCTTAACGGCAGAGCCGGTTACATTAATTTTCTTGATGCTTTCAACGGCTGGCAACTTGTCAGCGAGCTCAAAAAAGCAACGGGACTCGCCGCTGCAACATCCTTCAAACACGTATCACCCGCCGGTGCGGCAGTAGGATTGCCACTAAGCGAAATAGAGAAAAAAATCTATTGGGCAGACGACCTTAACATCGAATTTACTGACCTTGCCAACGCTTATATCAGAGCGCGCGGTGCTGACAGAATGTCGTCTTTCGGCGATTTTATTGCCCTATCAGACATTTGCGACGAAAGCACGGCTTTAGTTATAAAACGTGAAGTATCTGACGGTGTTATCGCCCCCGGCTACTCTGACAAGGCTTTGGAAATATTAAAACAAAAGAAAAACGGCAATTACTGCATTATTAAAATCGACGAAAATTACAAACCCGAACCAATAGAAAAGAAACAGGTTTTCGGCATAACTTTCGAACAAGGCAGAAACGAACTCGTAATTTCCGACGACTTTTTCAACAACATTGTTACTGAAAACAAAGAACTTACAAAAGAAGCAAAAACGGATTTAGCCGTTGCGATGATAACTCTTAAATATACTCAATCGAACTCCGTTTGCTACGTTAAAAACGGTCAGGCAATCGGTATCGGAGCAGGTCAGCAGTCTAGAATACACTGCACAAGACTCGCAGGTCAAAAAGCTGACAACTGGTGGTTAAGACAATCACCTCAAGTGCTCGGACTTCAATTCGTAGACGGCATTAAACGTCCCGACAGAGATAATACGATTGATATTTATATGTCAGATGATTACGAGGACGTTTTGGCTGAGGGTCAATGGCAAAAATTCTTCAAAGTAAAACCCCAAGTTTTTACCCGCGAAGAAAAACGCGCTTGGCTTGATAAAAATACCGGCGTTGCTTTGGGTTCTGACGCATTTTTCCCGTTCGGCGACAACGTAGAAAGAGCTAAAAAATCCGGCGTTAAATATATCGCTCAACCCGGCGGCTCTTTAAGGGACGACAACGTAATCGAGACTTGCAACAAATACGGTATCGTAATGTCATTCACGGGAATAAGACTTTTCCACCACTAATTAAAAAAAAAAAACGAGAAAAAAAAGAAATGCAACAAAAAATATTAATACTTGATTTCGGCTCACAAACCACGCAATTGATAGGTCGCCGAATAAGGGAACTTGACACGTTTTGCGAAATCGTGCCTTACAACAAATTCCCTGAAAACGACGAATCAATTATCGGTGTGATTTTAAGCGGTTCACCTTACAGTGTTTACGACAAAGAAGCCTTCAAAATAGATTTGGACAAAATAAAAGGGAAATATCCCGTTTTGGGCATTTGCTATGGAGCGCAGTTTATTTCGTACACCTCAGGCGGCAACGTTGAACCGGCAGGAAGCCGTGAATACGGTCGTCAAAACTTGGAATTTATCGACAAAGAAAATCCGCTTTTCAAAGGTTTTGACGATAATTCGCAAGTATGGATGAGCCACGGAGATACTATTACGGCTATTCCGAAAGATTATAAAGTTATCGCATCTACTCAAAAAGTAGAAAACGCTGCTTTTTACTGCGAAAAAGACAGAATTTGGGGCGTTCAGTTTCATCCGGAAGTTTTCCACTCGTTGCAGGGAACACTTTTGCTGAAAAACTTTGCTGTTAGAATTTGCGGTTCAAAACAAGATTGGAGCGCAGCCTCGTTTATAGATACGACCGTAAAAGAACTCAAGGAGCAATTAAAAGACGATAAAATAGTTTTAGGTTTGAGCGGTGGCGTGGATTCGTCCGTTGCCGCAGTGCTTTTGAACAAAGCTGTCGGCAAAAATTTAACATGTATTTTTGTTAATAACGGACTTTTGCGCAAAAACGAATTTGAAGACGTTTTAAGGGATTATGAATGTTTAGGACTTAACGTAAAAGGCGTTGATGCAAGCGAAAAATTTTACAAAGAACTCTCAGGCGTTGAAGAACCCGAAAAGAAACGTAAAATTATCGGCAAAGGTTTTATTGACGTTTTTAACGCTGAGGCTCAGAAGATTACAGACGTTAAATGGTTGGGACAAGGAACGATTTATCCTGACAGAATCGAAAGTCTTAACATCACCGGCAAAACCATAAAATCACATCACAATGTCGGCGGATTGCCCAAAGAAATGCAATTAGAGTTGTGCGAACCTTTGAAATGGCTTTTCAAAGACGAGGTTCGCAGAGTCGGAAAAGAGTTAGGAATGCCCGAACATCTTATTAAAAGGCATCCTTTCCCCGGTCCGGGTTTAGGCGTGAGAATTTTAGGAGATATAACGCCCGAAAAAGTAAGAATTCTTCAAGATGCTGACGATATTTTTATCAAAGGTCTAAAAAATTGGAAAATCAAAAACTCTGACGGTGTTGAAATTTCGCTTTATGACTCCGTATGGCAAGCCGGCGTAATTTTGTTGCCCGTAAAATCAGTCGGTGTTATGGGCGATGAACGCACTTACGAACGTGCCGTTGCATTGCGTGCCGTAACAAGTACCGATGCAATGACAGCCGATTGGGCTCATCTGCCTTACGAATTTCTCGCTAAAGTATCAAACGATATTATCAACAATGTAAAAGGCGTAAACCGTGTGGCATACGACATTTCGTCAAAACCGCCGGCAACAATAGAATGGGAATAAAAACACTTGAAACACACGATAAAAAAAACGGAGCGAAAATTCACTCCGTTTTTTTTGTTGTTAATATGTGTGCTTAAACAAGTTCTTCCAATTTTTCGTATTCCAAAAACGGGTCATAATCGTAAAGCACGGTTTTACCCGATTTAATCGTCTTTTTAACGTCAATCAATCTCTGATTAGAACTGCCCCTAAAAAGCAAATCAGGATCTTTTTTGTCTTCTTCAAATCTACCGTCAACCAAAACATCAACCCAATTCAAAAGAGACATCAACTTTTCGTCCCGCAAAATTTCCTCAACTTTAAAACCCGTGTAACACCAAATATCTTTGTCAGTATTGAGTTTTATCATGCGTGCTAATTCTGCGAAAGCTTTCGGCTGATAGAACGGATCCCCGCCTGAAAATGTTACATTAGATAATTCATTAGCAACAATATGCTCGTAAATATCTTTAATTTCAGTAGGTTTGCCGTTCATAATGTCCCATGTCTGGGGATTCTGACAATTTTTACAATAATGATTACAGCCCGAACAATATACCGAGGTTCTAAAACCCGGTCCATCCGAAGTCGTATAATCTATTATGTCCATCAACATTAATTTCATCTTCAATCATAAATTATAAATTATGAATTATGAATTAAATTTTGTGCGTTGTACGGTCGTTGAGTTCGCTAAGTTTTGCATTGTTCCAACGGTCTGTTGTGCCAACGAGATAGCCGGTTATACGCTGAAGTTTGTCAATACGATTGCTGCCACATTTAGGACAAGAGGTCATTTCCTTGTCAGCGTTTTCGTAGCCGCAGTCCATGCAACGGTTGCGGTTATGATTGATTGAGCCGTAACCCATATTCAATTTATCCATCATATCAACAACAGAGGCTACAACTTGAGGATTGTGAGTTGCATCACCGTCAATTTCAACATAGAAAATATGACCGGCACGCTCCAAAGTGTGATAAGGAGCCTCAATCTCGGCTTTGTGCATTGCGGAACATTTGTAATAAACCGGCACGTGGCTCGAATTTGTATAATACTCTCTGTCGGTAACACCTTCTATGATGCCAAAAGTTTTTTTGTCTTTTTTGGTGAAAGAACCGCTTAAACCTTCAGCAGGAGTAGCCAAAACGCTGTAATTATGACGGTATTGCTGAGAAAAATCATTGCAACGATCACGCATATAAGTAACGATTTTCAATCCTAACTCTTGAGCCTCAGCACTTTCGCCGTGATGTTTTCCTATTAATGCTTTCAAACATTCTGCCAAACCAATAAAACCGATTGAAAGAGTTCCTTGGTTGATAACACTTTCGATAGTATCGTTAGGTTTCAAATTCTCGCTGCCGACCCAAAGTCTTGACATCAAAAGCGGGAATTGTTTTGCTAATGCCGTTTTTTGGAAATTGAAACGGTCGTCAAGCTGTTTAGCGGCTATAACAAGCACGTTTTCAAGTTTTTCAAAGAATGTTTTGATACGTTCTTCCTTGTCCTGAATATCCATACATTCTATTGCAAGACGAACGATATTAACGGAGGTAAACGAAAGATTGCCCCTTCCGATTGACGTTTTTTTGCCGTAACGGTTTTCAAAAACTCTCGTTCTGCAACCCATTGTTGCAACTTCCCATTCATAACGTTTTGGATCGTCAGCTCTCCATTTTTCGTTCTGATTGAAATCGGTGTCAAGGTTAAGATAATTCGGGAAAAATCTCTTCGCCGTAACCTTGCAAGCCATTTGATAAAGGTCGTAATTTCTATCTTGAGGCAAATAGTTTACGCCGCGTTTTTTCTTCCAAATCTGGATCGGGAAAATAGCCGTTGAACCGTTACCAACACCCTCGTAAGTAGAAACCAAAAGTTCGCGGATAATACAACGACCCTCGGCTGAGGTATCTGTACCGTAATTAATTGAGGAGAAAACAACCTGATTGCCGCCTCTTGAATGAATGGTGTTCATGTTGTGAATAAACGCCTCCATTGACTGATGAACACGGTTTACGGTACGGTTGATAGCGTGTTGTTTTGAACGCTGCTTGCCGGTCAAACCATCCAAAGATTTCGTTACAAAATCATCTATTTCAGCATTATACAAATCTGACAAATCCTCGCCCGAAAAATTTTCGATAACTTTTACCTCTTCAATATAAGAGGCTCTGACGTATGGCGCAAGATAAAAATCAAAAGCCGGAATAGCCTGTCCCCCGTGCATTTCGTTTTGAACCGTTTCCATCGAAATACAGCCGAGAATACTTGCCGTTTCAATTCTCTTCGCCGGTCTTGACTCACCGTGTCCTGCACTGAAACCGTATTGCAAAATTTTGTCTAACGGATGCTGAACACAAGTCAAAGATTTGGTCGGATAATAATCCTTGTCGTGAATATGAATGTAACCGTTTTTAACGGCTTCTTTTACTTCGGGACTAAGCAAATAATCATCAACGAAAGGTTTCGTAGTCTCACTGGCAAATTTCATCATCATACCAGCGGGAGTATCAGCGTTCATGTTCGCATTTTCGCGAGTAACATCGTTTGATTTTGCTTCGATGATTTCAGTAAAAACATCCCGCGTTTTTGCTTGACGGGCAACAGAGCGTTTGTCACGGTACGAAATGTACGCACGGGCAACCTCCTTGCGGGGACTTTTCATCAACTCTTTTTCCACACAATCCTGAATTTCCTCAACGGTCATTTGTTTTTTACCGTTACAAGCAATTCTGTTGGTGATTTTGTTGATAAGTTTGTCATCTTCGCCAAGTTCGGTTTGAAGCATTGCACGGCGTATGGCTGAAGCAATTTTTTCCTCGTTGAAGCCAACAATTCTGCCGTCACGTTTTACAACTGTCTGTATCATAGAATTTTCAGTTAAATTTGGTTTTAAAACAGTTTTTTCTGTTACCGTAAATGTGTTCATTGTTTTATTGATGATTTAAGATTTTTTTTGCACTGTCTTTTAAAAAAAATTCAAAGTGCAGAACTTTCGTTTTCCTTGTGGAACAAAGTTAATATAAAAAAAATGAATAAAACACAAAATTTTGCGACAATTTTTTTCAGCAAGTTACAGAAATGCACTTTTTGTGGATAACTTTTATTTTCCTCTGATAATCAAAGTTTTAATATTTTTGCGTTTTTGTGGACAACTTTATTTAGCACGGAAATTCTAATGTTAAATTTTTTCGAGATTTTCAAAAAAAGCGGATTTTGAACGTCAAAATCCGCTTGAATCACTAATATTTTTTCTCTTTTATTCGATATTTTTCACCAATCTGACGCTCATTCTCAAAGCCTCTCTCCTACAACCGCGTTTTGGCCAAATTGTTTGAGGTTCAAAACTGAAAAAATTTTCCTCATCGTTTGCCCAATACTTTCCGCTCGGATTATCTTTGGAAGATAAGTCGTTGAAAGGCAAAAATATAGCACCACTGTTTTCCATAATTTCCCACGTCTGAAGACTATAAACATTCATCTTCATCATAGGATTTTTCAACCTTATCATACCATTTTTTCGTATAAAAGAATCCTTCAACAAAGGTTTGAAATCTACTCCGAGAGTTTTTTGCCAATTATCAGGAAGAATTACAACGCCTTCGATATTATTAACAATTGCAAACGAAATAAGATTTTCTGAAAAAGGTCGTTTTTCAACAAGATAAAGCCATTCATCGGAGGTTAAAGTGCGCCAAAGCCCTTGCTTGTTGCCACCGTTGGAAATAGGATTTTTGCCCCAATCCACAAAAAAATCCGTCTTTTGGAAAGGATTATCGCCCGAACCCCATTCAAAAACATCACAATAACCTGAATCATAATGTTTAAAAGTTTTTTTTAAATCCGTACCGCTGATAACCTCCCACTGATTTTCCGCAAATCTATAAGTGTTGGAAGAGGCCTCGTACTGAAGATTTCCAAAAGAAAACACAACTTTCAAAGTGTCGCTGACAGAAAAAACGCCGTTAAGCATTCCTTGTTTTGAAGAACAACCCGTCAATAACGATACGAATAAAAACATTACAAAAACAATGTACTTTTTCATGAATTTTTTCAAATTAATAATTTATTTTTTTCGGTGCGCGAAATTAATAAATAATTCTATTCATAAGACTCCTTGCCGCAATATTTCAAACCGAAACCACCCAAAGAAAATTTCATTTTTTCACGCTTATTATTAAAAATACAATCAGTTATGATTAAATTCGGAAACGTATCATTTTTAACGCTAAAATCAAGCAATTCTCCGCAAAGTTTAGAGCCGAGCCAAAGCGGACGTATTAAACGGCCATCATAAAGTTTATAAACAAAAAGACGGTTGTCGTATTGAGGCCAAAAACGTGTTTTCTTATTAACCATAACCAAAACCTCCGGCACAGAATCCTCATCAAGATAACAAAAAGAAAATTTCAAGACTTTATAATTAAATTTGAAACTATCAACCAGGCTGTCATTTACAATGTGTGTTAAAACAAAAGACGTATCATTTTGTTTTGTAAGACGCAATTTTCTGCCCAAGGAATACTCCTGAACTTGAGAATTGCAGGCTACGATAAAAAATGTTAAAATAGGGAAAATACATAGTTTTTTCATAACGGTAAACTAAAAAGTTTTATATTTTTACGGCACAAAATTAATAAAAAAAAATAAAGACATGAGAACAGATTTCGGTGCAAAAGCATTATTATTTCCTATGCCGGTTTTAATTATCGGCACATACGACAAAGACGGCAACCCTGATGCCATGAACGCAGCTTGGGGCGGAATTTCTGACGATACAAAAATTTCGATTTGTCTTTCACCAAGCCACAAAACAGTGGAAAATCTCAAATTGAAACGCGCTTTTACGGTTTCTGTCGGTACTGAAAAATTCGTAACCGAATGTGATTACGTAGGCATTGTAAGCGCCAACAAAGTAGAAAACAAATTTGCAAAAGCAGGTTTTCACGCTGTAAAATCCACAAAAGTAGACGCTCCTCTTATTCAAGAACTTCCGTTTGCTCTTGAATGCAAAGTTGTAAGTTACGATGACAGCACCTGCCGTTTGGTGGGCGAAATCATAAATGTATGCGCAGAAGAAAGCATTTTGACTGACGGAAAAATCGACATCAATAAACTTCAGCCCATAATTTACAACCCCGCCGTTCATACTTATCATTCGATAGGCGCAAAAGTCGGAAACGCTTTTTCTGACGGTAAAAAAATTAACAATTAAAAAATTAATAAAATTTTTGTTATTTAAAATAAAACTGTATTTTTGCGGTTGGAGAAAAAAACAAGAAATTCAAAATAAATTAATATTTTTAATATTAAAAAAATGAAAATTCAAAAAATTCACGCAAGAGAAATCCTCGATTCAAGAGGTAACCCCACCGTTGAGGTTGACGTAGTATTGGAAAACGGCGTTCTTGGCCGTGCAGCAGTTCCGTCAGGTGCATCTACCGGCGAAAACGAAGCCCTCGAACTCAG